>CAYTAE010000295.1:0-1503 GCA_964435655.1 uncultured Rhodospirillaceae bacterium | reverse complement strand
TTGCCCTTATAGGGTTCCGGCGGACGAAAGGCGCGAATTTCCGATGCAACTTGACCAACCCGTTGCTTGTCGGCTCCAGAAATTTCGACCAGGGTTGGCTTCTTGCATGTCACCGTGACGCCTTCCACGATGGGATAGCGAATTTCGTGGCTATAGCCGAGCTGGAGCACAAGAACCTTGCTCTCCATCTTCGCGCGATAACCCACGCCGTTGATTTCAAGACGCACCTGAAACCCTTCCGAAACGCCGATCACGAGGCCCTGGATCAGGCTTTTCGCCGTTCCCCACATCTGACGCGCGTTTTTCGTCTTACTATTTGGACGCACCCATATCTTGTCGTCTTCTTTCGAAAGCGAGACAAGATCCGCAACGGTTACGCCAAGCTGGCCGAGCTTGCCTTTGGCCGTCACATGCTGTCCATCGATCGTCACATCGACGCCGCTTGGCACAATTACAGGGTTCTTTCCGATACGCGACATGGCTTTTCTCTAAAATACCCTACACAAAACTTCGCCACCCACATGGGCAACACGGGCCTGGTGATCCGACATAACCCCCTTTGGGGTAGAAAGGATCGAGATACCGAGGCCCCCATAAACTTTCGAAAGGTCCTGAATGCCGGAATAAACGCGACAACCCGGTTTCGAGATACGCCGGATCTCACGAATAACCGGATCGCCCTCGTGATATTTAAGCTCGATTTCAATAGCGCTAATGCCTTTACGCACCTCGCGCCGGCTATAGCCCCGGATGAAGCCTTCCACCTGAAGGACATCCAGCACATTCGCTAATAGTTTCGACGCGGGACTGGAAACAATATCCAAATGCGCCCGTTGGCCGTTGCGGATACGCGTTAACATATCGCTGAGAGGATCGCTAATCGACATGACGTTGTCCTTATGCCCCTTCTACCAGCTTGATTTTACCATGCCGGGAATTTGCCCCTTCGAAGCAAGTTCCCGAAGCGCGATGCGAGATAAATTAAACTTCCGGTACACGCCATGCGAACGGCCCGTAAGACGGCAGCGATTGTGCAGGCGTACTCCGGAAGAATTTTTTGGAAGCGACGCAAGTTTCAGTTGCGCGTTAAAGCGCTCTTCCGGCGAAAGCGATAGATCGCGGGTAGCTAGCTTTAATTGAGCCCGCCTCTCCGCATAACGAGCCACTATTCGCTTGCGATGGTTGTTGCGCGCGATGGCGCTTTTCTTTGCCATACGTTCCCTCTACCCGTCAATTGGAAAACGGCACATTGAAACCTTCGAGAAGCGCCTTGGCCTCTTCGTCGGTCCTGGCCGTCGTTACAATGGTGATATCCATTCCGCGAACCTGATCGATCTTGTCGTATTCAATTTCCGGAAAAACAATCTGCTCACGCAAGCCGATGGAAAAATTACCATGTCCATCAAAGCTTTTCTGTGAGAGGCCTCGAAAATCGCGAACCCGCGGCAACGCAATCGAAACGAGCCGGTCGATAAATTCGTACATATGATGTCGCCGCAGCGT
>CAYTAE010000294.1:0-1508 GCA_964435655.1 uncultured Rhodospirillaceae bacterium | reverse complement strand
CATCGTGTTTGCCGCCGAACCGCCGGAAATTTCAACGGCAGCTCCCATGCGCTCATAGAGAAATTCGGCCCGAGCCGCGTCAATCAGCGTCATCGCACCTTTCGTCAGCTCCAGATCGGTAAGATCTTCTTCCGCCGCGTGGGCAATAACATCAACAATGGCATTGCCAATGCCAAGAACATCCAACGGGCCATCTCCCATCTACAACTCCCTTTAACCCTGCTTTGCACCGGACCTTAGCCTTCCCCGCCACCCGCGACAAGACGGCCCTTGCAGGGCAGAAGGACGACGGGTAAACCTGCCTGCAGACTTGCAAAACCCACTTACGAGATGCCCATGTTCTTCGCCTTTTTGCGAACCCTTGGCCAGTTTGGCGATCCGGTTTTTCGCGGCCTGCTGTTGCGCAGCGCCGGCTTTGCCATCGCAGCAACCCTCTGCCTGTGGGGTCTTGGCTGGGCTTTCTTTTACGGCACCGCTTTTTTTGAAAATGGCTGGCTGGAAGGCTTGTTCGATCTTGGCGGCTTTGTTGCCGTTTTCCTGCTAACGCTTTTTCTTTTTCCGGGATTTGTTACCCTAAGTCTGAGTTTTTTTCTGGAAGATCTTCTCGCCGCCGTTGAAAAACGCGACTACCCGGATCTGGCGCCGCCACGCAGGCAAAGCGTTGCCGAAGTGTTGATGACGACGGCAAAATTCACCGGGGTCCTTGTTGTTCTCAATTTGTTGTTCCTGCCTGCCTATTTTTTTCCCTTTCTTGGGGCCGTTCTTTTTCTTGGAATAAATGGCTACCTTCTGGGGCGTGAATATTACGAACTTGTCGCCATGCGGCGCCTCGACCCCATCGAAGCGCGCGCCTTTCGCGACACCCATCGGGGACCTATTTTCTTCTGCGGCATCACCATCGCGCTTTTTTCCATCCTCCCGGGCATCAACCTAGTCGCGCCGGCCTTTGGAGCGGCGATGTCCCTGCATCTTTTCGAACGGCTGCGAAAGAAAACAACATGAGAAAAAAAGACATCCTGCGCCTTCTTCCATTTGTGCTTTTCCCAATGCTGCTTGCGGGATGCGTTGCAACGACGACGCCATATGCAGGGCGCACAAACACGACCGCGACAACGCAGGCAACCCCATCGCACCCCGACGCAGACGCCCTGGTTGGGCAGAACAAGGCGGCCGTGCAAAATCAGCTTGGCGCGCCACAATTGATCCGCCGCGACGGTCCAGCAGAGGTCTGGCAATATTTGGCAGGCGCCTGCATCCTTGATCTTTTCCTCTATGAAGACGGCACAAGCCATCGCGTCAACTACCTGGAACTGCGCATCCAGCCGGACGCAAAATTTCCCCGCGAACGGTGTTTTGAGCAAATCCTTGCGGCGAAACCCGCGCAGACCTTAGGCTAGGCTTCTGTTTTTGCTTTATATTCACAGATAGCGCGCAGGACACAGCGTGGACAGGCCGGCTTGCGCGCCTTGCACACATAGCGCCCGTGCAGGATGAGCCAGTGATGGGCG
>CAYTAE010000293.1:0-1514 GCA_964435655.1 uncultured Rhodospirillaceae bacterium | reverse complement strand
CACCGATTCGATGCAATACGCAATCGACGAAACCGCCCGGCGGCGCGAAAAACCGGGCCTCTACAACGAAACCCACGGCATCACGCCGGAAAGCATCCGCAAATCCATCGGCGACGTGCTTCAAAGCGTTTACGAACGCGACCATGTAAACGTGGCCCTTGAAGAAACCGAACATCTTGTTGGCAACAATCTGAAGAGCCACCTGACGCATCTTGAAAAACGAATGCATGAAGCCGCGGCCGATCTGGAATTCGAGGAAGCCGCCCGCCTGCGCGATGAGGCAAAACGCCTGCGCGAACGCGACCTTGAAATCCTGCCGGGTGCAGCAAGGCAAGCAACGAAACGCCGGAAATAGGAACCCCGCCGGGCGCATTTGGGTAGGCCCCTAGGCCGGCGGTTCGATCGCTCTTTCGAAGGAGGCATAATTGTCGCGGCGCGCTTCTTTCATGATGGCGTGAATGTCCTCATCCGGTGTGCCCACAGCCCGAAGCACGGTCCCGGCCAGATGCAGGCTAGCCTCTAGGGTTTCCGAAACGGCAACTGTGGCACCAGCAATTTCAAGGGCGCGACCGTGCTGACGGTCATGGGCGCGGACGACAATGCGAAGATTGGGGAAGTTTTTTCGCAACACGGCAAGGGTGCGTTCCGTCGCCTGCCGGCTGTCAATGGCAATCAATGCCGCCGAAGCGCGGTCTGCCCCCACCGCATTCAAAACGTCCAACCGGCGGGCATCGCCGTAATAAATCGGCAATTTTCGCCCTCGCCAGAACGTCACATTGTTCGCGTCCATGTCGATTCCCATGTAGGGGATGCCGCGTTCCGCCAAAAGACGGGCAACGGTTTGTCCCTGACGACCGAACCCGGCAATGATGACGTGGCCTTGCAGGCGTTTTGTTTTCTTTACAATCTCTTCGACTTTTGGCTCCGCCCTTTTGGCGGCCCTGCGTGCGATGCGCGCGCTGAAAAAGGCCAGAACCGGGGTCAGCACCATCGTCAGCGTTACCGCCGCCAGAAGAAGCTGGCCTGTCGCTTCGGAAAGCACGCCCAATTGCATGCCGGCACCGAACAGGATGAAGGAAAACTCGCCGCCCTGGGCAAGCAAGAGGCCGATGCGAAGGCTGCGATTCCAGTTGTAGCCGAAAACGCGGCAGAGAACGGAAATCAACACTGATTTTACGAAAAGAATGCCAAGGACAATCGACCCGACAAGGGCCGCATGGTCGAGGATGTAAGCAAGGTCGATCAACATGCCGATGGCCATGAAGAAAAGACCGAGGAAAATGGCCCGCAGGGGCTGAATATCGGCGGCAACGTGGTGCCTATATTCCGTTTCGGCCAGCATCATGCCGGCCAGAAAGGCACCAAGGGCCATGGAAATGCCGAGCCATTCCGTTGCCCAGCCGATGCCGAGCACAAGCAAAAGCGTTACCGCCGACAGAATTTCGGGGTTCGCCGTCGAAGCGATCATCCGGTAGATGGGCCGCAGAAGCAGCCGCCCGAAAACGAAGATCGCC
>CAYTAE010000292.1:0-1517 GCA_964435655.1 uncultured Rhodospirillaceae bacterium | reverse complement strand
CACCGGATTGCAAAACGTCATCCGCCATCCGGAAGGCATCCGCGAAGGTTGTTGATTCATTTGCGATCCGGAAAAGGTTCTGGTTGGGGATGACAATCAGAGTGTCGACATATTGTTGCAGATCCGTCATGCCCATTTCAGCAATCCGCATCCGCTGGGTGCCTTCAAAGGCGAAGGGTTTGGTCACGACGCCAAGGGTAAGAATTCCCTTTTCGCGGGCGGCCCGTGCAATCACCGGTGCGGCGCCGGTTCCGGTGCCACCGCCAAGACCGGCGGTGATGAACACCATGTTGCTACCTTCCAGGTGATCGAGAATTTCCTGAAGGCCCTCTTCTGCGGCGGCACGCCCAATTTCGGGACGCGAACCGGCGCCAAGGCCTCGGGTTATGCCAACCCCCATTTGAAGTTTTCGCGACGCTTTTGAATGGGCGAGCGCCTGGGCGTCGGTGTTCACGACCAGGAATTCGACGCCCTCCAGATTGGCATCGATCATGTTGTTCACTGCATTGCCACCGGCACCGCCGACGCCAATCACGGTAATTTTTGGTTTCAGGTCATAATTTTCAGGCGTTGTCAGGTTAATCGTCATGATTGCCTCCAAGGTGATCTGTTTTCGTCAATTTTTCGGCTCCTGCCGATGGTTCTTGATTTGTGGATCGGGTCTTTCAACTGCTTGCCTCCGATTAAAAATTCTCGCGTAGCCATTGGCCGATACGGCCTGTGCGGCCGCTTGGCCGCGATTGGGACAAAAGGTCTTTGCTCGACGGGTCGGGTGCGTCGCGAAGGGCGTAACCAAGCAACCCGGCGCAAGTGGCGAAGGCGGGGCCGCCGGTTGCTTCGGCCAGGCCGCGAATGCGGATCGGTCGGCCCAGGCGCACCTGCTTGCCAAGGATGTCGGCGGCCAGCTCCCGGGTGCCTTGAAGTTGGCTGGCACCGCCGGTAAGGACGACGCGCCGGCCGGCAAGGCGATCAAAGCCGCTTGCTTCAAGGCGGGTGCGAACCAGTTCGAAGATTTCCTCCATGCGGGGTTTGATGATCCCTGTCAGCATCGAACGCGGCACATGATTGGCTCGGGCGCGTTCGTTTTCGCCGACGGAAGGCACGTCGATCAGTTCGCGGTCATCTGTCTGGGAAGCCAGTGCGCTTCCATACAGCGTCTTCATGCGTTCGGCGTGGGTGATCGGCGTGGAAAGCCCGCGTGCGATATCATTCGTTACATGCTGGCCGCCGATCGGGATGCTGTTTGTGTGATAGACGTTGCCTTCCGTAAACACGGCGATCGAGGTGGTGCCGCCGCCGATGTCGATCAGGGTGGCCCCAAGCTGCATTTCGTCATCGACAAGGGATGCGAGGCCGGCGGCAAAGGCCGATTCGACCATTGCATGCACGTCGAGATGGCAGCGTTCGATGCAGACAGACAGGTTTCGTACGGCGCTTTCCATGGCAGTGATCAAATTGATTTTTACGCCAAGGCGATGGCCGAACATGCCGCGCGGGTCATTGATGCCATTGCTGCC
>CAYTAE010000291.1:0-1526 GCA_964435655.1 uncultured Rhodospirillaceae bacterium | reverse complement strand
TTTGCCGTAAAATGGATGCAGAAAGATCTGGGCATCTGTTTCCGCGAAGCGGAAAAGATTGGCGCACGCCTTCCCGTCACCGAACAGGTCGATCGCTTTTACGGGGAAATCGCCGAGACGGGTGGCGCCCGCCTAGATACGTCGAGCCTGATCCGACGCCTTCGTAAAAAGACAGAACGCGCTTAGTTCTTTATTCGAAACGTAATGGGAATATCGAGGGTGGCGACCACCGGTGCACCATTGCGCAGGGCCGGTGAAAACCGCCATTTTCGAACGGCCTTGACGGCTGCGGCATCCAAAAGAGGATGGCCGCTTGTCCGAAGCGTTTCGACGTCTTTGCTTTTGCCATCTGTGCCGATCTGGACGCGAAGCAGGACTTGCCCCTCGACCCCATGTTTTCGCGCCCGTTTTGGATATAAGGGCTTGGGATTTGCAAGCAGGCGAGGCATAAGACTTGGCCCGATTTCCGCCGCCTTTGCCGCCGCATCGCTTGCCTGGGCGGCGCCTGCGGCTGGTGACAGCTTCGCGACTTGCACTGCCACCGGCGACGGCGCGTTGGCATCGCTTTCCTCGGCTGGCGGGGATGGCGGCGGTGTTTTTGTCAGGCTTTGAGAAAAATCGGGTTTCTCTCGCGGTGGCGGCGGCAGGGAAACTCGCTCTGCCGTCTCGACCCTGGGCTTGGGCTGTGTTTCCATTACCGCCTCACCCATCTCGGCCTGGGCCGAATCAATCATGTCCTTGCTGGAATTCTCCAACAGGCCGCCAGGCAACTGCGTTACAAGCTCAACCTCAATCCCCGCCATCTCGGCGATGCGCGCCGGCTGACTGTCTGGAACCAAAAACGCGGTGCCGACAACGCTGGCATGCACCATGGCCGAAAAGAAATAGGCGACGGATCGAATCGGCGGAAATGTCATCAGGCATTCCCCTCTTCCGTCGTCTTGCGCACAAGACGCTGCCACGGCAAGAGATACATCGCATCATCGCGCTTGCCATATTCTGCGGTGATGGCAAAGGCCGTCTCCAAATTCCCCGGCGTCAGCACCGAGGCCGGTGGCCCTTCCGCCATGACCGTCCCCCCATGCAACAACAACACCCGATCGCAGAATCGTGCGGCATGAGTCAAATCATGCAGAACGACGAAAACGCACGCGCCGCGCCCGGCAATGTCACGAAGAAGTTCCATCACCTGCAATTGGTGAAACGGATCAAGGGACGCGACCGGCTCGTCCGCCAACAACAACACTGGATTGGAAGCAAGCGCGCGCGCCAGCATGACGCGGACACGTTCGCCACCAGAAAGCGTCGTTACCGTGCGCGCCGCAAGATGGATTGTGTCCGTCCAGCGAAGAACGGTCGAAACATATTCAAGATCGGCATCGGCCAGCGGCTGCCAGGGATTGCGATGAGGAAGCCGCCCCAAGGCCACAAGATGCTGCACTTCTAGCGGCCAATGACTGGTCGCGTCCTGGGGCATATAGGCCATGGCCTGCGCCTAGGCGCGGCGCGAAATTTTTTGAATCTCC
>CAYTAE010000290.1:0-1527 GCA_964435655.1 uncultured Rhodospirillaceae bacterium | reverse complement strand
GGGTCAGGCCGATGGCAAGCTGGTTGGCGAGCAGTTCGTCATAGGCCAAGCGGCTGCGTGGTGTTGTTTTCGATGCCAGGTCTTCTTCCGTTTCAGGGTGATGCACGGCGCGCAGGGAGGCGCGCCAGCTTGCCCACTTTTCGCGTTTGCAGAGGCTGGCATCCAGCCATTCGGGCAATTCCGGGACCCGTTCAAGAGCTGCCGTGATTGCCTTGGCAAGGGGCTTTCGGGTTAACCCCGCCGTCAGCGGGTAGACCGGTTCAACTTCCTGAAGCTTGTCGGTCTCTTCCGGCTTGACGATCAGGTCCGGATGGACGATCTGAAGGGCGTCGCGGAATTTTTCGATCTGGCCGCTGACAACCCGGATGTTGCCTTCGGGCAGGATGCGCTTCAGGTAATCCGCTTTTGCGTGAAAAAAGACGAGAGTGATCTCGCCGGTTTCGTCCGAGCAGCGAATTCGATAGGGCAGGCGGCGCGTCGGCGGCGGTTCATGGGCATGGATGTGAAGCGTCAGCGTGGCAAGGCGTCCAGCCACGGCTTCGGCGATCTGGGGCGTGTAGCGCCGGTCGATCCGGCCCGTTGGAAACAACCAGAGAAGGTCGACAATGTGAAGCCCGGCAAGCTTTTCCAGGGCCGCGCCGATGCGGGGGCCAACACCGGGCAATTTTGTCATCGGCGCGAAAAGCGGAAACAGGATTTCCGGACGCATCGTCCCTCCTCAAGGACTCGAAAAGAAGATCGTAAAGCTGACAGAAGGTGCTCAAGCCTCTATACCCTAGTGCCAGTCGAAATGCGCTTCTAACGTGATGCCATGACAGTTTTTTCACAGCCCCGTCTAAAACGGCTCCTTTTTCTTAGCCAGCGCCGCGGCATGCAGGAAAATGACCTGCTGTTGGGCCGCTTTGCAGAACGCTACCTTGGGGAGCTGACACCGGGGGAACTCGACCGTTTCGAGGCCCTTCTTGCCGAGGCGGACAACGATCTTCTCAAGTGGCTTACCGGGCGGGAACCGGTGCCGCCAAAGCATGACACGCCTCTGATGCAGATGATTATTGACTTTAGCGAAATAAAATAACTTGCTGAAAAAATTAATAAATAAAATAAGCTTTTCGGGGAAGGTGACCATTTCCGGCCTTCCGGACGGCGCCGATGCCGCCTTCCTGGCAAGCTTGGCCACGTCCGGCAGGGTGGCGGGGGTTCTTCATATCGCCCGCGACGAAAGCCATATGATGGCCCTGGCCGAGGCGATTCGTTTCTATGCCCCGGATCTCGACATCCACATTTTCCCGGCCTGGGACTGCCTGCCATATGACCGCTCACCGCCCCACGCATCCGTTGAAAGCAGGCGGATCGAGGTGTTGAGCGGTTTGGCAAATTCCCATGAGGGGATCGTCGGCAAGGTGTTGTTGACGACGGTAAACGCGTGCCTTCAACGCGTTCCTGCCCGGACGGTCTTCGCTGGAGGTGGCTTTGCCGTGCGGGTGGGCGAGGCACTGAACCAGGCAGATCTGATCGCCTATCTCGAAG
>CAYTAE010000289.1:0-1534 GCA_964435655.1 uncultured Rhodospirillaceae bacterium | reverse complement strand
AGTTTCACACGCGAGTCGTGCTGGTAGGGAAACAGCCTTAGCGTAGCGCTTTCACCTGGGTCAAAACGATTTCAGGCACCCCATCCGCCGGAATTTCTGCAAAACGAAAGCGGCAAGCATCCATGGACGGCAGCTTTTTTCCTTCTTTCCAGTAATCCGGTGCTACTCGAAGCCCAAGCGGCAAGTCCGTCTTCGACGTAGCTTTGGGCTCAAGGATGCAGAAATCCAGCCCGCTACCCGTCTTTGGCAGATCACTGCCGCCTCCCTTTCCCGGAACGTCCAACCCCAAAGACCAGCGATAGTGGTGAGCGACGTTGACAACCGGCTGGTAGAGGGCAAAGCGCTCACCAAGCCCCTTCCCGGAATTTTCCCGTAGCAAAACACCATCAACACCAGCATCGGCAAACGCACGCAACATGTCCGCAAGGTACATGGCGACGGCCTCAATTTCGTCCGCGTCCGGTGTCTTTGCAGGCTTGCCGCCTGGGGGGGTGCCTAAGTCCTGCTCCCAGGCCCACTCTACCCAGGCCGATGGCGATGGCAGCTGAAGGACAAGGGGCAATTCCCGATAAGTGCCGCGAAGGGCGGTAAGAATTTCACCGATTCGCGCCCTTTCCGTCTCCTCGCGAAAAAGAGCCCGAAGAATGGCACCGGCACCTCGGCCCGCCGCCTCGCCAAGGACATCTGGTTGCCGGGCAAGCAACGCGCCATAGGCGTCCTCCAACCTCAGGCCGAGAACATCCGAACCAAGAAGCGCCTGCTCCTGTCCCACCAGCCACACAAAACGGGTGGGGTCGGCCCAAGGGTCCTCGTCCGGGGTCAGGAAAAGTCGTTTTCCATAAGCGAGCGAATCAATCCACAGCTTTCCGCTCAACGCTTCAATAAGCGCAGCACTCACTTTGCCCATCGTCCTTTCGGTTTTTTCGTCTTTGCTTTGGGCTTTGCCTTCTTCGACGCTTCGGCGCGTTGCACCTTGCGTGCAAGTTTGGCGAGTTGCGTTTCCAGTTCGGAAATACGCACGTCCTTCGGATTGGGCATCATGATTGGCTGGATTGCATCCGCAGACATCTTTACATCCACTGAACCACCATAAATCACGCTCCGGTCCGGGCCCCAACAGCCATAATAAGGCAGATGCGCAGGCGGTTCCTTCTTCGACCATTTTTTGATGAATTTTTTGAAGGGCACGCCGCGTTTCATGCGTGCTGCCCGTTCCTTCTGCCGCGCTTTTTCCGTCGCTGCAACGTCAACCGCCAGCGTCTCGGAGTCATAAACGACGTAGTAGATTTTTCTTGCCGTGTTATCGGAAATATAGCCCGCCTCGATATCCTTGATGACCAGATCGGGATCGCGCTCCAGCACATCGCCGTAACCGCCCCCGGACCCCTGGGTAATCATGTAAAGCTCGCCTTCCTGTGCCAGCTCAAACTGTAGGCCCATGTGATGGGTGCTGTAGCTGGCCCCCTTAAAGCGACGCTTGTTCATAACGTTCTCGATGGAAAAGTCGAATTTTTCCGGATCACTTGCCATGATC
>CAYTAE010000288.1:0-1540 GCA_964435655.1 uncultured Rhodospirillaceae bacterium | reverse complement strand
CTTGAACAGATGGGGGCGGCACCGGGCGCAAAATGGGGCGACCTCATTAGCGGCATTATACGGCAAGTGGCGATCTGGCCATTACCAGCACCGGCGGCGTCCTGGTTTTTTCCGCCCTGGTGCATCATCCGATCAAGTTCATCTGTAAATACTGGACCAAGGATCCGACGGTTGGTGTGCGCGAAGGGGATGGCTTCATCCATAACGATGCCCGCTATGGGAACATTCACAACACCGACCAAAGCATGCTGTTGCCCATCTTTCACGAGGGCGAATTGATTGCATGGGCCGGTGCGACCGTCCACGAAGGTGAGAACGGCGCGATTGAGCCGGGTGGCATGCCTTCGCTTGCCGAATCGCCTTATGACGAAGGCCTGAAGATGTCGCCTTTCAAGGTGGTCGAAAATTTCAAGTTAAAGAAAGACCTTGTGACGTTTTTGCAGAATTCCGTGCGCGAGCCGAAGCTGCAATACGAAGATATGAAGGTAAAGCTTTTCTGCTGCCGCCGTATCGAACAGCGGGTCAAGGAAGCGATTGCGGAATATGGCATCGAGCCTGTCATCGCGGCCTTGCGACGCAACATGGAAGACCCAAAAGAAGAGGTTAAAAAACGAATTCGGGAATGGCCGGATGGAACGGTGCGGGCAATTTCTTATGCCGACAGCACGCTTCGTGAAAACCTGATTGTGAAGATTAACCTTGAGGTGCGGAAGGAAGGCGAGAAGCTGGTCCTCGATTTCCGGGGGTCGAGCCCGGAATTTCTGAACCGCGCCAACAACACCGTGGTTTCTTCCCTGAAGGGGATGCTGGCGCAGCTCTTTTTGACTTTTGTCTGGCCGGACCTGCCACGGAACCAGGCGGTGTTTGCCCCCATCGACATCATCGTCGATCCGCGATCGACGCTGAACTCGTCGTACGAAGTTCCAAATGCCGAAAGCATGATGACGTTCTTTCCGGCGTTTTCTGCTGCGCAGCTGGCGGTGGCAAAGTTTCTTTACAGCTCGCCCTTCAAGGCGACGCGGGTTATTGCGCCCTGGTACAACATGATCAACACCTTCATCTATGGGGGCAGCACGCAGCATGGCGAGATGGTCGGTAATTTATGTGCGGACTTAAACGGCATGGGTGGTGGCGCACGGATTGACCGTGATGGCGAAAACGCCATTGCGCCCATCTTTGCGACCATGTCGGACATTGGCGAACAAGAACTGAATGAAGAAGAGGTGCCATTTATTCAGTTGGTCTCAAAAAAGCTGATGCGCGACAACCAGGGTTTCGGAAAATTTCGGGGCGGCATGGGCTACGAGATGATGGCGGCGACGCGGGGCAGTCCCTTTTGGGGATTTATGGTCTGCTGCATTGGTTCGAAAATGCCGAATGTGCAGGGACTGTTCGGAGGCTATGGCTGTGCGACCTATCCGCTTTGCAAGGTGAAGGGGACGAACGCCTACGAGATCAGGGCAAGTGATCCGGCAAAAATCGACTCTTCCATCGAGAACGTTATCAACAAGCGGCGCTTTAAGGGGGCCCGCTACAGCAC
>CAYTAE010000287.1:0-1574 GCA_964435655.1 uncultured Rhodospirillaceae bacterium | reverse complement strand
CACCGAGAAGCTTCGCCACCAAACCGGGCATCCGCCGCCAGCCTCGAAAGGAGCGGTCGGAAATTCGAGCGTTTAAAAGGACCGCCGGAATATCCCGGGCCCGAATCTCGGAAAGGACGTTCGGCCAGAATTCCGATTCAACCCACAGCACCAAATCCGGCCGCCAATGATCAAGAAAACGCGCCACAACCCCAGGCAGATCAATGGGCGAGAATTGATGAAGCCCGCCCTCAGGCAGGCGGTCCCCCATCAGCGTTGCCGAGGTGACCGTTCCGGTTGTGACCAGCACATGTGGCGACGGCGTCGCCTGGCAAAGCCGCTCCACCAACGGCAAAATCGAAAGCGATTCGCCGACGCTGGCCGCATGCACCCAGATCAACGGCCCCGATGGCCGTGCAACGCCCGCAAAGCCAAGACGTTCCGAAAAGCGGGCCGGGTCCTCCTTGCCACGATACCGACGCCAATGCAGGTAAAGGCGGATCGCCGGGGCGCCAAGAACCGTCACCGCACGATAGAGGGCAAGCATCATCCCACACCCGCATCTGCTGGTGGCTGCGAACGATGGCGCTTCTTTCCTTCGTCCGGGCCTGCTTTTGGGATCGCCGGGTGGCCATATTTTGCATCTGCCGCAATTGTCAGATCGTAGAGCCGGTCTTCGACCTGCTGGCGGAAGCGTTCGAGGGCTTCCTCGTCGAGGCCTTTGGGAACATGGATAGGCTCGCCCCACGCGAAATGACCGCGGTTAAAGGGCGTGGCAAGAAAAAAGCGATCCCAGCTTGAAAGCAGTTTGCGCCGCGATGCGGAGAACGCTACCGGCAGGATCGGAACACCCGCCATGCTGGCAATCGTCACGACGCCGGGTTTCACCACCATACGTGGCCCATGAGGGCCATCCGGCGCAATCCCGATCGTCCGACCAGCGCGCACCATTTTCAAGAGTCCACGAAACGCCGCAACGGCACTGGAACCCGCCGAACCGATAATCGTTTCAATGCCAAAATGTTCCTGAGCGCGAATGCTGAGAATGCCGTCGCGATGCCCGGAATTCAGTTGAACGAGATGACGGTGCGTGCCTTCCCATGCGTAGGGCAGCATCAGCAGCCGCCCATGCCAGAAGCAGACGATAAAGTTTTTATCCGCATCCCAGAAAGGTTGCGGATATTCCCTCCCCTCGACAGACCAGCGACTCGTTCGACGAACCAGAAAAACGTAAAACGCCATCAAGGCGCCAAGCAGGCGCTGCACAAAATCAAAATCAAGAATTCGCTTGTGCAGCCGCACCGAATCACGCCTGCACACGGGTTGGAGACTGTGCCTCGGCCCCGTTCTCGAACTGCAGCGCATAGAGTCGTGCATAGGCCCCGTTCCGGGCAAGCAGCGACGCATGAGTCCCTTCTTCGACGACGCGGCCCGCGTCGACCATATAGATGATATCAGCGTCCTGAACGGTGGAAAGCCGGTGCGCGATCACCAGGGTGGTACGGCCCTGTTTTAGCCGTTGCAACGCCGCCTGAACCTGACGTTCCGATTCGGTGTCGAGCGCCGACGTCGCCTCGTCGAGGAGCAAAATCGGC
>CAYTAE010000286.1:0-1590 GCA_964435655.1 uncultured Rhodospirillaceae bacterium | reverse complement strand
ATCTACCATTGGCGCGGCCACCGCTGATCGGCGGCCTTGTTGGCATCGGTGGCGGGCGGTCGATAGGTTCGAAACGGCGCCGCGCGGTGCGGAAATTTTGGAGACGGCTTTTGCGTTACGTCAGCACCCGGGGAGAGGCGCCCGAGCTTCCCTTCGACAAAGTTTTGTTGGCTGGTCTTGCCAGGGATGGCGGCCTTTATGTGCCGGCGTCCGTTCCCCATTTTTCGACGAGCGAAATTGCGGCCCTAAAAGGCCTCTCTTATGCGGACCTTGCGGTTCGCGTCATGGGGCCTTTTCTGGGCGACAGCATCGCGGAAGCGGATTTTGCACAATTGGTGCATGAGGCCTATGGCGGGTTTGATGACCCGGACGTGGCGCCCCTGCGTCAGATGGGGACGGATTTGTGGCTGCTGGAACTTTTTCACGGGCCGACCCTGGCATTTAAAGATTACGCCCTTCAGGTTGTGGGCCGGCTTTTTGATCAGGTGCTAAAGGCGCGCGGGTCCCATATCACGGTGCTTGGCGCGACGTCTGGCGACACCGGCTCGGCGGCCATCGAAGCCTGCCGCGATCGCGGTTCCATCGACATCTTTATTCTGCATCCGAAAGGACGGGTCTCAGAGGTGCAGCGGCGGCAAATGACGACGGTCACCGCCGCGAATGTTCACAATCTGGCGATTGAAGGCACCTTCGACGATTGCCAGGATCTGGTGAAGGCGATGTTCAACGACATCCCTTTTCGCGATGCGCTTCAGCTTTCCTCAGTCAATTCCATCAACTGGGCGCGCATTCTTGCCCAGACGGTTTACTATTTTCATGCGGCGTTGGCCCTTGGCGCGCCGGAAAAAAATATTTCCTTTGCCGTGCCGACGGGAAATTTCGGAAATGTCTATGCGGGCTATGTGGCAAAGCAGATGGGGCTGCCAATTTCGCGTCTCGTTATCGGAACAAACCGGAACGACATTCTTTATCGCTTTTTTACCACCGGCGAGATGGCTATTCGCGGGGTGGAGCCAAGCTTAAGCCCGGCAATGGACATTCAGGTATCCAGCAATTTTGAACGCTATCTTTTCGACCTCTATGGGCGCGACGGCAAACGGCTTGCCGGGGTGATGGCGGATTTTCGTCGTGACGGTTGCCTGAAAGTTGAAAAAAAGCTTCTCGATAAATCCCTTGAGGTTTTTTCTCCTTATCGCTTTGACGATTCCGAGACGCTTGCGACCATTGCGGCGGTGCATCGGGAAAACGGATTTTTGATTGATCCTCACACAGCGGTGGCCATGGCCAGCGCGCGCAGCTTTGTGCCCGAGGCCGACGGGCCGGTGGTGGCTATGGCAAGCGCCCATCCGGCAAAATTCCCGGACGCGGTTGAAAAAGCGACGGGCCTTCGTGCTTCCCTGCCGTCACAGCTTGCCGGTCTTTTTAAACGTGACGAACGCATGGCGACCCTTCCCGATGATTTGGCGGCGGTCGAAGCTTATATCGGGGCCTGCCCGAAGGGGGCAGTATGACGGTGCGCGTCACCACCCTTGCAAATGGGGTTCGCGTGGCGACGGAACCAGCCATCACTCCCCTTCTGGTACACGTAAT
>CAYTAE010000285.1:0-1592 GCA_964435655.1 uncultured Rhodospirillaceae bacterium | reverse complement strand
AGGGCCCGACCTCTAGGCGCCGCCTTCGCCAGTCATCGCACCGTAACTGCGAAATTTTTCAAGCACCGTCGCCATTTCGACGTCCGAAAGAAGGACCGGCTCGCCGATGGCCAGCGCCTGGGTGTATTGTTCAGAGAGCGCTTCCACCTCGACCGCCAAGGCCAGGGCGCTGGAAAGGCCTTGCCCAAGGGCGATCATCCCGTGATTGGCAAGCAGGCAGGCGCGGCGATCCACCAAGGCGGCCAGGGCGTGATCGGAAAGTTCCTGACTGCCGAAGGTCGCGTAAGGGGCGCAACGGATGGACGCGCCGCCCGCCATCGCCACCATGTAATGAAAGGGCGGAATGTCGCGGTGAAGGCAGGCCAGCGCCGTTGCGAAAATCGGATGCGCGTGCAGGACGACATCGATTTCCGGGCGCGCCGCCAGAATGTCACGGTGAAAGCGCCATTCGGAAGAGGCCGGAAGGCGGCCCTGGGTCTGACCGTCAAAATCCATCAAAACCAGATCGTCCGGCCCCATGTCGGCGGGGTCGATGCCCGAGGGCGTGATCAGGAATTTGCCTCCGCAACGCGCACTTAAATTTCCCGAGCGGCCACGGTTTAAACCCAGCGCCACCATGCGCCGGTTTGTCGCAATCAACGCCGCGCGAAGGGCCTGTGTTTCCCCGTCTGTCATCCGGCCTGGGTTCCCTTCGGATAATGTTCCGGGTAAAGCGCCGCCAGGCCTTCTGTAGAGGCCCTGGCCACGCCGCGTTCGGTGATCAGCCCCGTCACCAGCCGGGCCGGGGTTACATCAAAAGCAACGTTGCGAAGGGGGCTGGCCGCCGGTGTCAGGCAAACACTTGCCACCCGCCCATCTTCATCGAGACCGGTGACATTGGCCACTTCGCCGCCGTCGCGTTCTTCGATGGGAATTTTTCCGACACCTTCGCGCAAGTCCCAATCAATCGACGTGCCGGGCACCGCCACATAAAACGGCACGTCGTTGTCAAAGGCGGCCAGCGCCTTTAGATAGGTGCCGATTTTGTTGCAGACGTCGCCATTTGCCGTCGTACGATCGCTGCCGACGATGCACAGATCGACGTCGCCCGCCTGCATCAAATGGCCACCGGCATTGTCGACGATGACCGTATGGGGCACCCCATGTTGACCCAGTTCCCAGGCGGTCAGGCTGGCGCCTTGATTGCGCGGGCGCGTTTCATCGACCCAGACATGCACGGGAAGGCCCAGATCATGGGCCATGTAAATCGGCCCCAGGGCCGTGCCCCAATCAACCGTCGCCAGCCAGCCCGCATTGCAATGGGTCAGCACGTTCAACGGCGCGTTCGGACCGCCGCGCCGTTGCGCCGACTGAAACAGGGCGAGGCCATGGCGGGCAATCGACGCGTTCTGGGCAACGTCGTCATCGGCGATGGCAGCGGCGCGCGCGTAGGCCGCCGCCACCCGTTCCCTCACCGGCAAGGGGCCAAGATGGGCCGCCATGTCGTCCAGCGCCCAGCGCAGATTGATCGCCGTCGGCCGGGTCGCCATCAACACCCGGCAAGCCTTTTCCAGCGCCGCGTCCGAGCTGTCTTTCCCCGTGGCGAGGGCCAC
>CAYTAE010000284.1:0-1596 GCA_964435655.1 uncultured Rhodospirillaceae bacterium | reverse complement strand
TTGACATTGGCGGATCAACAACGCAGATAATCCCCGTGATTGTGGGGTCGGAAGAAAAGGCATTGCGCCTCAGCACTGCCCTTGAGAGAGATGGCCTTTTGGGCGTAGCCATTCGCCCACCATCCGTTTCGGCAGGAGAAAGCCGCATTCGCTTTACCATTACCACAGCCCATAACGATGGTGACATTGACCGACTCATTGAAAGCACGGTTCGGGCAGCGCGGGATTTGCGCATAATTTCCTGATCCAAAAGCCAAATCTGCCGTCAGATCACGGTCCCATCACGAAAGCGCTATTTGAATTCATCTGAAAATACCATTAGACGTAAGGGGTAATGTCCCCCTGCAACGGGCCCACGGAAATTACGAATATAGGGAGCAAGTTACGTGTTGAGAAATAAGCTATTTCAGACCCTTGCCATTCTTGGTGCCGGAATCAGTTTGACCGGAACGGCTCTGGCCGAAAACGCCCCTCTGACTGAGGACAATTACCGTCCCCCAGAGGTTTCGGTGGTGAAGGTTAACCCACTCCAGCTTATTGATGGCGTGGTATTGCTCAGCAATGCTGGCTGCCAATTGGTTGAGCCGGAAGGCCAGTTTCTCGACATCGACGTGACATTCCCACGGGATTGCCCGCGCATAAATCGCAAATCCAAAAAGACGCGCATCCCGACTATTCAGACCCTGACCCTGAAACCGGGCACCTATAAATTCCGGGTTTCGAACACAAACGTTCCCTTTCCATCCGGCCTTGAAATTTTCAAATTGAAAAAGAACGGAAAGAAAGAAAAAAAGCCGATCTTTTCCAAAGGCGAAATTCTTGCCGGCTATGACGAGGTTTTTGAAATCGAGCTTAAGGAAGGCAAATACGTCTATACGGGCCGACAAAATCTGACCTTTGATTATCCGCTGGTTGTATCGAGTGGCGGCGCATCCAACGCCGATGCTGACGCCCTTACGAATTCGGCTTCTGCCGAGACCAATCCCGCTTCAACAGAGCTCAACTAACGCGTTACGTACAACGCGTACGAGTTTTAAAAAACGCCCGGCAGGGAAACCCCTGCCGGGCGTTTTTTAAAACCGACGTAATATGGAAATGGCCTTCAGTCACACCTCGCCAGCGAAGGCATCATCCAGCGGCGTGTCGGCAATGTGGTTCGTATAGTTTGAGAGTGTCTTCACACCGATACCAAGGACAACTTCCAGAATTTGCGCCCTGCCATATCCGGCATCAAAAAACACCTTGGTGTCTGCATCCGACGGCCAGCCCCGCGACGCAACGACAGACCCTGTGAAACGGCGAAGCGCCTCAAGCTTCTTATCCGCAACCGGTTGACCATCACGGACCGCGCGCACGACATCGACCGACACCTTCCGCATTTTTGCGACAACGCTATGTGCGGCAATGCAATATTTGCAATCGTTCTCGCGACTGGCAGCCAGCAACACGATCTGCTGCTCGGCAGAGCTGAGGGACGTTTCTTCAAACAGACCCATTGCGGTTCGATAGGCCTTCAACAACGCCGGGGCCTCGGCCATCACGCCAAGAAGATTTGGCAGAAAACCGTAGGCCGCCTTGGCATCGGCAAGAGCCTCC
>CAYTAE010000283.1:0-1632 GCA_964435655.1 uncultured Rhodospirillaceae bacterium | reverse complement strand
TGGCCTTTCTCCAGCCAGGAATAGCCCAGATAGTTGAGGACATAAGGCTGGTTCGGCTGTAGTTCCAGCGCGCGCAGCAAATCCGCCTCTGCCTCTTCCCACGCGTCGGCCTGTTCCAACGCAATGCCGCGTGCATAAAAAAGCGTCCAGTGGCGGACCTCGATTTTCTTCGTGCGCTCAATCGCTTCGCTGTAAACCTCGACCGCCTCCCGGTAGCGTTCATGCACGCGCAAAAGCGTGCCCAGTTCGACCAGGACATCAATCCGATCCGGGCGTTCCTTCGCCATCTTCCGCAGCAGGCGAACCGCCGCGTCTTCTTCCTCCAGAATGTCGTAATTCCTGGCGATCCTTATCCGCCCAAACCATCCCCACGCGGTCTTTGGGGACACGCGTTCATACATGGCGATGGCCGCGCGGTGGCGTTCCTGGGTTTCGTAAATTTCCGCCACCAACACACGGGCGTCGTCAAAATCCTTGCGCAAATCCATCGCCAGGCGCGCAAAGACCAGCTCAAAACCATACCCCGCCTGTTGATAAAACGCGCTTTGCCGATGCAGCAGAAGGGACAGGTTGTAAAAAACTTCCGCCAGCCCATCGGCCGGCGATTTCACGACGCGATCTGGCATTTCGCCACGATCGAGCCGTTCCCGGCTCAGACCCAAGACGAGCGAAATGCTGTCATCGGAAATGTATCTGTCATAAAGCGTTTTCGCGTCGTCCTTGCGGCCCTGGCGTTCGTAAAAATTCCCAAGCGCTTCGATCATGCGCAGGGAAAGCGGGTGATCGCCCAGGGCCGACACGTAATTTCCCTCTGCCGAATCGATCCGGGCCTCAAGGTCATAAAGCAGGGCCAGGTGGTATTTGTAGATCGGCTCGAAGCCTTCCGCTTTCGCCTGACGGTCCATTGCCGCAATGGCTTTTTTCGCATCGTCCATGGCGAAATGCGCCCAGGCTGAAAAAAGCGGCCGCAAATACGCGTTCAGGCCCCGCTGCGGCATCTTCTCCAGATAGACGAGGGCGTCTTCGTAGTGCCCAGTCTCGAACGCACGCGCCATCAAATAGAGGCCGGCAATCGGATCCTCCGGGCTGTTTTCAAAAACGCGCCCGGCAATCGCATCGGCTTCGTCGAGGCGCCCTTCCCCTGCCATCAGGTAAAACGTACGGCGAAGAAGGCCCTGATTGTCCGGTTCATACGCCAAGGCCGCCGCCATGAAATCGGCCGCCGCGCCGAAATCGTGAATGACGGCGGCGTGCTGGCCCGCAAGATAGCTTCCAGAAAAATTGGCATCCAACGCAGCGGGCGTCCCCGTCCGGCGCAGGCCCGCCTCTTGAGCGGTCTCGTCACAAGCGGCGAGAACGACGGCCAATGCCAAAAGCGGCGCGACACAACGCCAATAAAGAAAGGCGTTGCCGCAACCGCGTGAAAATGCCCTGGAAAAGAAGGAAATATGTACCATCGCTCGCGTTCAAAACCGGAAAGCTGAAAGGCGGGACCCTCTATAAACTAGGGAATTTCCAGCCACCCCGCAAGCCGGGCCGGGGTGCCATCCACACGCGCGCAAAGCAGCAAAACGCAAGGAATTCGTACAGCGGGAGGACAAGGTGCGGCCGTACAAGCCGTCCATCCCGCAA
>CAYTAE010000282.1:0-1636 GCA_964435655.1 uncultured Rhodospirillaceae bacterium | reverse complement strand
TGATCCGCGCAACGCCCTCTTTTACGTCATAGAGAATGTCTTCATAGGCCATAATGGTTGCCTTTCTTCATCGATTGCCTTGATTTCGCCTGCGCCACCGGCATAATTGGCATTCTCGGCGCAATGGATCGCCAAACGCGGCTAAAAATTGCCAAAAAGCCCGCATTTCCAGTGTTTTTTACAAAAATCAACCGGTGAGCATTGACAACACCGCTCACAAAAGCCTAGCTAATGCTAGTTAGAAAAAAGCTAGGATGCAAACAAAAATGGCTGCAAGCGCCGCCCTCAACCCGGCCCGCAAATCCGTTATCTCGCGGCAGGAAATTCTGGACGCCGCCGCGGCGCTTTTCCGCCAAAAGGGCTATTACGCAACGACGCTGCGCGACATTGCCGGCAGCGTCGGCATGAAAGCCGGCAGCGTCTATTACCATTTCGATTCCAAGGAACAGATTCTCGAAGCGGTCCTCGATATCGGCATCGAAGCCGTCTTTAAAGACGTTCGCCACAAGGTCGAAAACATGGCCGAGGATGTCGCCTGGCGCGAGCGTTTTCACATCGCCATCGAGGCCCATCTTGCTTCGCTTGTTCAGCACGGTGATTACATGTCGGCAAATGTTCGCGTCTTTAGCCAGGCGCCCGAACACATTCGCGACCGCCACATGAAAATTCGCCGGGCCTATGAAGATTACTGGGCCAATTTGTATCACCGCGCGAAAAAAGCCGGCGCGATCCGGGGCAACATTAATCTCACGGCCTTGCAGGCGCTTGTTTTCGGCGCCATGAACTGGACCATCGAATGGTACAAGCCCGGCCGGGAAAAAATCGAAACCCTCGCCGAGGCGTATACGGACATCCTCATGAACGGTGTGCAACCGACGGAACGGGATAGCGCCGCAAAATGACCCTCCCCAAAGCCCCCTATCCATCCGGCCCACTCCAGGCAAACCCAAAGCAGACCCGACGGACAAGCGAATGGCATTGATTAAATCAAAACTCGACACCGCCTCGGAAGCCTTTCTGGAAAACAAGGCGTTCTACGAGGAAATGATCCAGACCCTTCGCGAACGTCAGGCGCACGCCGTTGATGGTGGCCGCGATCGCCAGATTGCACGCAACCGTTCGCGCAATAAATTTCTTCCCCGCGAACGGATTGACATGCTGATTGATCCGCACACGCCGTTTCTGGAACTTTCGACGCTCGCCGCCTGGGGGAAATACGACAACGCCGCCCAGAGCGCGACCATCGTCACCGGCATCGGCATCGTTTCTGGAACGCCCTGCGTTATCATTGCCAACGACCCCACCGTCAAAGGCGGCACCTTCTTCCCGGAAACGGTGACAAAACATATCCGCGCCCAGGAAATTGCGTTGCAGAACAAATTGCCGGTCGTCTACCTCGTCGACAGCGGCGGCGCCTTTCTGCCTCATCAGGATGAAGTCTTTTCAGGCCCGCGCCATTTCGGCCACACCTTCTATCTGCAGGCCCGCCTGTCCGCCCAGGGGCTGACCCAGCTGGCCGCCGTCTTTGGCGGTTCGACAGCCGGCGGCGCGTACATTCCTGTGCTTTGCGATTACGTCGTCATGGTCCGGGGATCGGGCCGCATTTTCCTGGGTGGCCCGCCGATTGTAAAAGAGG
>CAYTAE010000281.1:0-1636 GCA_964435655.1 uncultured Rhodospirillaceae bacterium | reverse complement strand
CCAGGCCGTCCGCCTTAATGACGATCGGGACGCCTTGTGCCTGCAGATAGGCCTTGGCTGCCGTTAAATCCGTAAAACGCGCATAGGCCGCCGTTGGGATGCCGTATTTCGCACAAATGTCCTTCATAAAACCCTTTGAGCCTTCGAGGGCGGCCGCCTTTTTATTGGGACCGAAGGCAGGAATGCCGGCAATTTCCAACGCGTCCACCAGACCAAGGACCAGCGGCACCTCTGGGCCAATGACAACGAAAGCGATGCGTTCGTCTTGCGCAAAACGAACGAGGCCTTCGACATCCTCCGCCTCAATGGGGACACATTTCGCCAGCGCTGCGATGCCGGCGTTCCCCGGCGCGCAATAAAGCGCCTCACAAAGGGGTGATTTCACAATCGCACATGCCAGCGCATGCTCGCGACCACCGCCGCCTACCAAAAGCACCCGACCGGGCAAAGCCGGTGTTGTCATCTTCTTCCCCCGTCTAACTATTTTCGTGGACGCCTTTCCCTTGCGCCGCGCCTCTTGATATCATCGGAACCCATGAGGAACAATTCGCCCGAACCGGACGCCCGTCCGAATATCACCGAATACAGCGTAAGCGAGATTTCGCTTGCCCTCAAACGAACGGTCGAAGCGGCCTTCGGCCAGGTGCGGGTGCGTGGCGAAATTTCCGGCTTCAAGCGTGCGGCCTCCGGACATTGCTATTTCAAGCTGAAAGACGAAAAGGCCGTGCTGGACGCCATCTGTTGGCGTGGCACAAAGCTGGACCTTTCGCCCGAAGACGGGCTTGAGGTCATCTGCAAGGGCCGCGTCACAACCTATCCAGGGCGCTCAAACTACCAGATCGTCATCGAGGAAATGGAGCTGGCAGGCGAAGGCGCCCTGCTAAAGCTTCTAGAAGCACGACGCAAAAAGCTGGACGGCGAAGGCCTCTTCGCTGCCGAGCGGAAACAGCCATTGCCCTATTTGCCAGAACGAATCGGCGTCGTCACATCACCGACCGGCGCCGTCATCCGGGATATTTTGCACCGGCTGAACGACCGGTTTCCGCGCCACGTCCTGCTGTGGCCCGTCCTGGTCCAGGGTGAAGGTGCCGCCGCCGCGATTGCGGCGGCCATCGAAGGCTTTAACCGGCTGGAGAAAGACGGTGCCATTCCCAGGCCGGACGTGCTGATCATTGCCCGGGGCGGCGGCAGTCTGGAAGATTTGTGGGCGTTCAATGAAGAAAACGTCGTGCGCGCCGCCGCCGCCTCCAAAATTCCGCTGATTTCCGCCATTGGCCATGAAACGGACACGACGTTGATCGATTTTGCCGCCGATAGGCGAGCGCCAACACCAACGGCCGCGGCAGAAATGGCGGTGCCGGTGCGCGCGCAATTGCTGGAGGACGTCCTCGACCAGGCCCGTCGCCTGGTCGGCACGATGACGCGTTTTCTGGAAGGCAACCGCTTGCAAGTGACCGCGCTGGCGCGCGGGCTGCTTGACCCAAAATCCCTGCTTGAAATGGCCACCCAGCGTCTGGACGAATGGGCGGACCGCCTGGAAGGCACGATGACGCGTTTTCTCGAAGGCAACCGCCTGCAGGTCACGGCGCTGGCGCGCGGGCTGCTCGACCCCCAAGCGTTGCTTGACGTGGCGTCG
>CAYTAE010000280.1:0-1645 GCA_964435655.1 uncultured Rhodospirillaceae bacterium | reverse complement strand
GGATCTCGGCTGCGGGTGCTTTCTCGGATGCCTTGTCATCTTGGAAATGGCTCCAGAGGGGCTTTGTCTGTTCTTCGATGCGGGCGGCGATTTTTATCATCGTTTTGAGGTTGTAGCCGGGCGGCGGCAGCATGATGCCGAAGACAAGATTGCGGTTGCCCTCCGGCAGATATTCAAGCTTTGGCAGCAGCAGGAAGGTGGTCGTTAACGCAATGCCGCAAAGGCCACCGACGACAGCCAGGGCGCGGCCTTTTCGGTCCAGGACGCGCCGGGCGGCCTTGACGAAGATGGTGACGAAGCGTCGGGCAAAGCGGTCCAGGGGCGGGATGCGCCGGCTTGCAGCGTCTGGAATTTCCTTTAGCAGCCAGTTTGCGAGGGCTGGGATCAAGGTAATTGCGACCAGCAGTGACAGCAGGACGGCAACGGAAATGGCGACGGCGATGTCGCGGAAAAGCTGTCCGACTTCAAGGTCCATGATGAGAATGGGCATGAAGACGAGAACGGTGGTCAGTGCGGAAACAAAAATGGCACTCCAGACCTGTTTTGCGCCGTTATAGGCGGCGTCTCGCGCGTTCATGCCGCCTTGCCGGAGGCGAAAAATATTTTCCAGCACGACAATCGCCGCGTCGACGACCATGCCGATAGCAAAGGCAATCCCGGCCAGGGAAACGACGTTGATCGTCCGCCCCATCGCCGCCATGGCGACAAAGGCGCCAATGACGGAAACCGGAATGGCAAGCGCGATGATTAGCGTCGCCATGCCGGAACGCAGGAACAACATTAGAATGATGATGGCAAGGACGCCGCCGATATAAATATTCTGGGTGACGAGATTGATGGCCGAATTGATGTAGATGGTTTCGTCATAAACCTGGGTCAGGGAAAGCCGTTGCGCCGGCAGCACGTCCTGTTCCAAATCGGTGACAACTGCGCGGATTTTTTCCATCGTTTCGATAACGTTGGCGCCCTTTTCGCGAATGGCGTTGATCGCGATGGCCGGTTTTCCCATGTGGCGGATATAGGCAACGGGGTCGCGGTGCGAGAAGGTGATGTCGCCAATGTCGCCAAGTGTTACCCGGCCCAACCTTCTTGCAAGGGGGTCCGTGTCGGTGCGCAGTACGATCGACCGGATGCGCGCAATCGTAATGAGTTCGCCTTCCGTGCGAACGACGTAACGTCGTTTTCCTTCGTCGATGTCGCCGGCGGAAATCGAGGCGTTCTCACGGCGAAGCCTGTCGGTGATTTCCGGAACCGTTAACCCGTACCGGGCCATTTTTTCCGGATCGACGACGATCTGAAGTTCCCGTTCGCTGCCGCCAAAGACGTTGCTGCGGGAAACCCCGGGCACGCGTTCCAGCCGGTCCTGGATAAAATCTTCGACAAAGGTGCCATAGCTTGCGATTGGCGCCGTGTTGCCGGGAAGGTGGCTGAGAATGAACCAGGCAATCGGGCTGTCTTCGGCAGAAGAGGTTTGGAGACTGGGTTTGTCGACTTCTTCCGGATAGGATTCGATCCGGTCCAGCCGGTTGGCAACCAGCAGAAGGGCCTGGTCCATGTTCCGGTTGACGTGAAATTCCAAGGTGATTTCACCGATGCCATCCTTGGATTTGCTGACCATTTCCTCGAGCCCTTCGAGGCCTTTCAG
>CAYTAE010000279.1:0-1654 GCA_964435655.1 uncultured Rhodospirillaceae bacterium | reverse complement strand
CAATGTCGGCGCATTCACGCTATAGCGGAATTCAAGGTCGTCCGCCGCCGTCAGGTTGCAAAACATGTCGCGCAGATTGCCAGCGATCGTGATTTCGCTTACCGGATAGGCAATTTTGCCCTTTTCGATCCAGAAACCGGCCGCGCCACGGCTGTAATCGCCGGTCAACCCATTGACCCCCATGCCGATCAGCTCGGTCACATAAAAGCCGTCATCAATGGGTTTCAGCAGCGCTTCGCGGCTCACATCCCCTGGCGCAAGGTAAAGATTGGTCACGCCCGGCGATGGCGGCGAAGAAATGCCGCGCCCGGCATGGCCCGTCGAGCGAAGGCCAAGCTGGCGCGCCGAACGCAAATCCAGCAGCCAGCCTTTCAAAATCCCGTTTTCCACAAGGTCGCGGCGTGAATTGCCAACGCCCTCGCCGTCGAAAGGCCGCGAGCCAAGGCCACGCAGGCGGTGCGGATCGTCCACGATGCGCACATTTTCAGAAAAAACACGCTCGCCCAGGCAATCTTTCAGAAAGCTCGTCCCGCGCGCAATCGCCGACCCATTGATGGCCGAGGCAAAATGGCCCAAAAGGCCGCCGGCAATGCGCGCCTCAAAAACCACCGGAACGGCCGCTGAAGGCACCTTGCGCGGATGTAGCCGCGCCACGGCGCGTTCGCCCGCCCGCCTGCCAACGGTCTCCGGGCTCTCCAGATCCTGTCCATGATGGGCGCTTGAAGACCCATAATCCCGTTCCATTTCCGTCCCACTGCCCGCCAGCACGGAAACCCCAAGCCCGTGACGCGTCACCGCGTAAGCGCCGGAAAAGCCATTCGTCCCCAAAAGCGTAACGTGGCTGCGTTGCCAACCGGCTTCCGCGCCCTCGGAATTTGTAACCCCAGAGACAGCGCGCGCCGCCGCCTCCGCCTGGCGTGCCTGAGCCATCAGCTGTTCAACATCGGGAACCGCCGGGTCGAAGAGGTCAAGATCCGGCGGAGACCCCGCCAGTTCTTCCGGCTCTGCCAGACCGCAATAGGGGTCCTCCGGCACCACCTTGGCCATCGCGACAGCGCGTTCGGCCAGGGTTTCAAGGGATGCCTTGGAACAATCCGTCGTCGAGACAATGGCCTGACGATGGCCAAAAAAGACCCGCAGGCCCAAATCCATGACCTCTGCCCGTTCAAGCCCCTCCGAATGGCCCAGCCGATACGGCACCGAAAGGCTTTCCTGTTCGATGAAAATGGCGTCGGCAGCGCTGGCCCCCAGGCTGCGCACTTTCTTCAACAGGGCTTCGAGATGCCCGCTTGCGTCCGGAAAAGATGCCATCGTGCTATTCCACCAGACGCGGCTTGGCAGGCCGCGACGCGATGATTTCCTCAGGGTCGGCGGCCTCCTGAACATCGAGCTCATTGATGCGTTCCGCCCGCCTTGTCACCTTGCGGGTCGAGATTTGAATGGCTTCGATGTCCGTCTCCGACTGTTTGAAATGGGTTTTTAATTTACCAACGCGCTCGTCAATGCGAGCGACATCTTCCAGAAGGATCATCACTTCCTTTTGAATGACATGCGCCTGTTCGCGCATATGCACGTCCTGCAACACAGCGCGAATCGTGTTCAGGGTCGCCCAAAGCGTGCTTGGAGAAACGGTGTAGACACGCGCGCGGTGCGC
>CAYTAE010000278.1:0-1665 GCA_964435655.1 uncultured Rhodospirillaceae bacterium | reverse complement strand
GCATCTTTCCAGATGTGCCGGTTTCGAAAAAGCCGACGGAAGTACGGATGGGTAAAGGTAAGGGCACGCCGGAATATTGGATGGCCCGTGTTCATCCAGGGCGGATTATTTTTGAAGTGGACGGCGTGCCGGTAGAGATTGCTCGCCGGGCTCTCGAGCTTGGCGCGTCGAAGCTTTCCGTTCGCACCCGGTTTATTAGCCGGATCGAGGGAGTATAGGGATGAAGGCCGAAGACCTGCGTACAAAATCGCTTGATGAGCTGGGGGATAGTCTCCTCTCCTTGCGGAAAGAGCTTTTAAACCTTCGTTTCCAACGGGCAAGCGGTCAGCTTGAGGGTACGGCGCGTGTTCGCCAGGCGCGACGCGACATTGCCCGAATCAAGACGGTTTTAAGCGCCAAAAAGCAGGCGGCGGAGGAATTGAATGCCTAAGCGCACTCTTCAAGGAACGGTTGTGAGCGATGCGGCGGATAAGACGGTAGTTGTCCGCGTTGAGCGCCAGTTCCGCCATCCGCTCTATAAAAAGTTCATTCGACGGTCGAAGAAATATGCCGTCCATGATGAAGAAAATCGCTGCAAAACCGGCGAGTCGGTTCGAATTCAGGAATGTCGCCCAATTTCAAAGCGTAAGCGGTGGGTTGTTCTTTCGGAATCCGCTTAAGGCAAGGGCTAAGGGAAAGACGCAGAACATGATTCAGATGCAGTCAAATCTGGAAGTCGCGGATAACTCCGGCGCCAAGCGCGTTCAGTGCATCAAGGTTCTTGGTGGCTCGAAGCGCAAAACGGCTAGCCTGGGCGACATTATTGTCGTCTCGGTGAAAGATGCGATTCCACGCGCCAAGGTGAAAAAAGGCGAAATTCACCGCGCAGTTATCGTGCGCACGGCACACGGAACTCGACGCGCCGATGGTTCGACGATCCGCTTTGACAAGAACGCGGCCGTATTAATTTCAAAGCAGGGTGAGCCGATCGGTACGCGCATTTTTGGCCCGGTTACGCGGGAGTTGCGGTCAAAAAAGTTCATGAAAATTATTTCCTTAGCTCCTGAGGTTCTGTGATGGGTCGGCGCATGAAAATTCGCAAAGGTGACTCCGTTATCGTGTTGACCGGAAGGGACAAGGGCAAGAAGGGCGAGGTTCTTCGTTCTTTGCCTGAGGAAAACCGTGTTGTTGTTCAGGGCGTAAATATGGTGAAGCGTCACAAAGCACCGACGGCAGAAAATCCCGGAGGGATTCAAGAGAAAGAACTTCCCATCCATGCGTCAAACCTGTCTCTCATTGATCCAAAGAGCGATGGAGCAACGCGGGTTGGCTATAAGCATCTCGACGATGGCCGGAAGGTTCGTTTCGCCAAGAAGTCCGGCGAAATGATTGATAATTAAGAGGTTTGAGCATGGCGCGGTTGCAGGAAAAATATGAAACCGAGATCCGGCCGGGTCTGCAGTCGAAGTTTGCCTACGCAAACATCATGCAGGTTCCGAAGCTGGAAAAAATTATCGTCAACATGGGCGTTGGCGAGGCCGTTCAGGACAGCAAGAAGATCAGTTCAGCGCTGGCAGAACTTACGGCCATTACCGGACAAAAGCCGGTCACGACGCGCGCCAAGAAGTCCGTCGCTGCCTTCAAGCTTCGCGAAGGCATGCCAATTGGTTGCAAGGTCACGCTGCG
>CAYTAE010000277.1:0-1668 GCA_964435655.1 uncultured Rhodospirillaceae bacterium | reverse complement strand
CGCGATCGGCACCATAGGTGCATAATTTGGAAATCATCGGATCGTAATAAACGCTGATCTCGCTGCCTTCCACCACCCCGCTATCGACACGAACGCCCTCGCCATCCGGCTCGCGGTAACGGACAAGACGGCCAATGGATGGCAGAAATTTGCGCAATGGATCTTCCGCGTAAACACGCGCCTCCATCGCCCAACCTGTCCACGTCACGTCTTCCTGGCGGATGCGAAGTTTTTCGCCAGCGGCCACATGGATCATCTGTTCGACCAGATCGATGCCGGTCACAAGCTCTGTCACCGGATGTTCAACCTGAAGGCGCGTATTCATCTCGAGAAAATAGAAGTCGCCACTTGCACCAAGGACAAATTCGACGGTGCCGGCCGAATGGTAATTAACTTTTTTAGCAAGAGCCACGGCCTGCGCACCCATGGTGTCACGAGTCTTGGCGTCAATTGCCGGACTTGGTGATTCTTCAATAACTTTTTGATGACGACGTTGAATTGAACATTCCCGCTCACCAAGGTGGATGACGTTGCCGTGGGAATCCGCCAGCACCTGAATCTCGATATGGCGGGGGTTTTCGATATATTTTTCGAGGAAAATCCGATCGTCGCCAAAACTAGATTTTGCTTCGTTCTGTGCCGAACGAAACCCGTCGCGGACTTCGTCGTCGTTGCGCGCGATCCGCATGCCCTTGCCGCCACCGCCGGCCGAGGCCTTCACCATGACCGGATAGCCGATTTCCTTCGCTACTTTCAACGCCGCGTCCGCATCCTTCAGGATGCCGATATGCCCTGGAATCACGTTCACGCCTGCGGCCTGAGCGATCTTTTTCGATTCGACCTTGTCCCCCATCGCCGCGATTGCGCTGGCCGATGGCCCAATAAAGGCAATTTTTTCCTTGGCCAATGCCTCGGCAAAGGCTCCGTTTTCAGACAGAAAGCCATAGCCCGGATGAACGGCGTCTGCGCCCGTATCCTTCGCCGCCTTCACGACTTTTTTAATGTCCAGGTAACTTTCAGCAGCAGGGGGTGGCCCAAGGAAAACCGCCTCATCCGCCATTCGCACATGGGGTGCATCCTGATCCGCCTCGGAATAGATGGCGACGGTGCGAAGGTTCATTTTCCGTGCCGTACGAATAATCCGGCAGGCGATCTCACCGCGATTGGCAATCAGAATTTTTTTAATCATCTCAGTCGGTTTTCCCAGCGTATTTTTCACTCGCCCGGCAAGGCTTCCTGACAGACAGGATGGCCGCAACGTCTAAAGCGGAATATTCGAATGCTTTTTCCAGAGGTCTTTCACTCGTTTGTTCTTCAGCATCGCAAGAGAACGGCTGATCCGCCGCCGCGTACTGTGAGGCATGATGACATCGTCGATGAAACCGCGATGGCCGGCGATAAAAGGATTGGCGAATTTCTTGCGATATTCCTCGGTCCGTTTTTCAAGCTTCTCCTGATCGCCCACATCCCCCCGGAAAATGATCTCAACGGCCCCTTTTGGCCCCATGACGGCAATTTCCGCCGTCGGCCACGCATAATTTACGTCGCCGCGGAGATGCCTTGAACTCATGACGTCATAAGCGCCCCCATAGGCCTTGCGCGTGATCACCGTCACTTTCGGGACCGTCGCTTCCGCAAAGGCAAAGAGCAATTTTGCGCCATGCTTGA
>CAYTAE010000276.1:0-1689 GCA_964435655.1 uncultured Rhodospirillaceae bacterium | reverse complement strand
TCACATTCGATCCAGTCGAGTCCCTCACCGTGCATTGCCATGACGGCGATTGCCTGAAAGCCCGACCAGTCAAGTTCGTGCAGCCGATCGTATAAATTTGCGGCGGCTTCGTCCAAATCGCCGCTCGGACTTAAACTGCGTTCGGCTGCGAAACCGGAAATGGAATGGGAACCAAAGGAAAGCAGCGCCTCTCCCGGCGCGACGGTTTTCACATTCAAGCGCACGGGAATGGAAGGGGCATAATGCCGATCCGCCATGCCGGGGGAACGCGGTTTTTCAGGGTCGTTCAACGTTGTTTTTTCCAGGGGGCCGATTTTTTCGACGAGCATGTCTTCGGTGATGACGCCGGGGCGAAGCAGGCAGGGACAGTTGCCGCTAAGGTCCAACACCGTCGACTCGATACCAACTTTGCACGGACCGCCATCGAGAATAAGGCTGACCGCCGTGCCAAGGGACGCGGCGACATGTTCGGCCGTCGTCGGGCTAATGCTGCCAGAGCGATTGGCGCTGGGCGCGGCGATGGGGTGGGAGATTTGTTGCAGCAGGGCCTGGGCAATGTCGCTGTCCGGCACGCGCAGCGCAACGGTTGGCAGATTGGCGCTTGCGGCTTCGGAGACCGGCGAATTTTTCTGCCGTTTTAGAACGAGGGTCAGGGAGCCGGGCCAGAAGCATTTGGCAAGACAGCGTGCCCGGTCGTCGAACACGGCCACCTTTTCCGCCGCCGCAAGGTCGGCAATGTGGACGATCAGGGGGTTGAAGGAGGGGCGGGATTTGACCGCAAAAATCTTGGCGATGGCAGCATCGTTCGTCGCGTCGCCGCCGAGGCCGTAGACGGTTTCTGTCGGAAAGGCGACCAGGCCACCCTCGCAGAGAAGGTCGCTGGCGCGTTTCAAATTTGCCGGCGTCGCCGGATTGATGCGGGATTGAAATTCGTTCACGGGCGATCTCCGGCGGGTTGGGGAGGGAGTGTAGCCAAATTTTGTCCCTTCGGTCACCGTCCTGGGTGACGGGTGGCCTGGTGCGGCCGTGCCTAGCTTTTGCGGTCTTTCATGGCCTTTTGCGGTGAGGGCTGGAAATTGCACATGGCAAGAAAAGGCCGCCTATTTTGCAGTGCAAACTTTTTAAGTATGATTTTGGCTCGAATTCGCCGTCGCCGGGCTTTTGGCAGAGCTTGAAATAACCGGTATTTTTGTAAGGGTTTTCACGATTTTTTTTGCATATATTTTCCGGCCACCGGTCTTTTTTATTGCACCGCACCAATAAACAGGATATTGTGCGCTGCATTAAGGCTTGCGGCGGCATCTTTCTCCCCTGGAACTTCGCCGTCGCATCCTCATCTTAAGTGTATCCTCCCTTAACGACTTCGGGGCCGCGCAATGCGGCCCCGTTTTTTTTGCCCTTGTCACGGGACCGTTTCCGGGGCGGGCGAGGGCCGGGGTGGGCTTTTAGATGTTTGTAGGCGTTTACCATATTGAACTGTTTTCGAAGCCTGCCCGATCCTTTATCTAGATAGGGGGCATCGGTGAAAACGCCGGGCGGTTTCAGAGAGGCAATATTCAATGGCGCATATTCTGCTTGCGGAGGACGATCAATCGATGCGGGAATTTCTTGCCCGCGCCCTTCGGCGGGCAGGCCACGTTGTTGAGGACGTCGGCGATGGCGACGCGGTGCTTCGCTTGATCAAGCAGG
>CAYTAE010000275.1:0-1713 GCA_964435655.1 uncultured Rhodospirillaceae bacterium | reverse complement strand
CCGGTGACAGCTTCCGTCACTTCGAGGAGGAAACGCATCCGGTTTTCGACGTTGCCGCCATAGGCGTCGTCGCGCTGGTTCGATTTATCGCGCAGGAACTGGTCCAGCAAATAGCCATTTGCGGCATGAATTTCGACGCCGTCAAAGCCGGTGGCAAGTGCGCGTTCGGCCGCCGCACGATAATCGGCAACGATGCCCGGAATTTCGTCCGTTTCAAGCGCGCGTGGCGTCACGAAGGGCTGCATCCCCTCAAAGGTGATGGCTTCACCCGCCGGTTGAATGGCGGATGGTGCCACTGGAATCGCACCATCGGGTTGCAGGGAGGGGTGTGAAATACGTCCGACATGCCAGAGCTGAAGAAAGATGCGGCTGCCTTCGTCATGGACGGCCTTGATGACCGTTTTCCAGCCTTCGGTCTGGGCATCGGAATGAATTCCCGGCGTTCCGGGATAACCGACGCCCTGGGGCGAAATTTGGGACGCCTCGGTGATGATAAGCGGTGCGGTTGCGCGCTGTTGATAGTAAAGCGCGTTCAGTTCCGTTGGCACATTGCCGTCGCCGGCGCGGTTGCGCGTCATTGGTGCCATGACGATACGGTTTGCAAGCTCGTAAGGCCCAAGCTGAAGTTTCGAGAAAAGGGCGCTTAAGCGTTCCGTCTGTGGCATCGGTCTGTTCCTCCGGGGTCTGGGTGTCGCTAGGTTGTTTTTTCGTCGGTTGCACCGTCGGTTGTCGGGATATAGTCGAGGGGCAGGGCCGTCGTGTATTTGATCTGCTCCATCGCGAAACTGGAGCTTACTTCCGACAAGGGTATTTTTTCAATCAGGCGCTTGTAGAAGGCATCGTAAGCGGCGATGTCGGGTACGACAATGCGCAATAGGTAATCTACCTGGCCGCTCATGCGATAAAACTCGGTAACTTCCGGCATTTCGATGACGGCATCTGCAAATTGTTTGAGCCACGATCCGCTGTGCTGGCCCGTCTTGATGGAAAGAAAAATGGTGACGCCGACGTTCAGCTTCATCGCGTCGAGAAGCGCGACGCGAGCGCGAATAACGCCGCTTTCTTCCATCTTCTGGATGCGTCGCCAGCAGGGAGTCGCGGAAAGGCCGACGCGGGCAGCGATGTCGGCAAGCGGCATCGTTGTATCCTTCTGCAGGCAGTCGATAATTTTGCGGTCGATCTTGTCCATGCAACACACCCTGACGAAAAGGCTAAACAAGAAAATAGAAATTACTTCTATATATATACTATTTTATAGTAATAAATGCTAAAAAATTCCCATAATAGGCCATATGACGAAAAAGTTTTCTAATATTTTGTAGTTCCCTGCTTGTGCAGGGCTTTCATATTCGCTAAATCCAAGGCAACACGGTGACACGGCCCGCCTGAAGGGACGACACCCTTGTTGTTCTGCGTGGAGTCGTCGCGCAGTTGGAGCCATTTTGGACAGGAAGAAGCAGATGACAGGGCAGGTCGTCACGGCAAACCATTTACGCGATGGCGACGTCGTTTATCTGGCCAAAAATGGCCAGTGGACGCCGTGGCTCGATCAGGCATGCGTCGCGGAAACGGAAACGGCACTCGACCGGCTTTTGAAGATTGCTGAAGAAGCGGAACGCGCGTGCAAGGTTATTAGCATTTACGCCATGCCGGTTGGCGAAGCCTCGGTCCCGTTGGATGCCTTAAGCGCTCGCGAGCGCATCCGTGCAAAAG
>CAYTAE010000274.1:0-1721 GCA_964435655.1 uncultured Rhodospirillaceae bacterium | reverse complement strand
TTTGATGGCGGATCATCATATTTCCGGCATTCCCGTCGTTGAAGGTGAGACGCGCCATCTTGTCGGTATTCTGACAAACCGGGATGTGCGTTTTGCCACCGATCCAGGCCAGCCGCTTGCGGAGCTGATGACGAAAGAAGGCCTGATCACCATCCGTGAAAATGTTGGCATGGGTGAGGCAAAACGCCTGCTTCACAAACATCGGATCGAGAAATTGATCGTCGTCGATGATGACTATCGCTGCATTGGTCTGATCACCGTGAAAGACATCGAAAAAAGCCAGAACTATCCAAATGCCAACAAGGATGCACAGGGGCGAATTCGGGTTGGGGGCGCAACGAGCGTTGGCGATGCCGGCATCGCCCGGGCAGAGGCGTTGGCCGCTGCGGGCGTCGATGCCGTCATTGTGGATACCGCCCATGGTCATTCCAGCGGCGTGTTGGAAACCGTCCGCCGCCTTCGTCAGTTCCCCAAGGGTCCGGCGGTAATTGCCGGGAACGTTGCAACAGCAGATGGCGCGAAGGCGTTGATTGATGCCGGTGCGGATGCGGTGAAAATAGGCATCGGCCCGGGATCAATTTGCACGACCCGCATTGTTGCCGGCGTTGGCGTGCCACAATTCACAGCGATCTGCGATGCGGCCGAGATATGTATGGAACAGGGCATCGGGGTGATTGCCGATGGTGGCGTCCGTTTTTCCGGTGATTTGGCAAAGGCGTTGGCGGCGGGAGCCTCGGTCGCGATGATCGGTTCCATGCTTGCCGGAACGGATGAAAGTCCCGGCGAGGTGTTTCTTTATCAGGGGCGTTCCTACAAATCCTATCGCGGCATGGGTTCTGTTGCTGCGATGGCGCAAGGCTCGGCGGACCGTTATTTCCAGCAGGAAGTGGCCGATATGCTGAAACTGGTCCCAGAGGGAGTTGAAGGCCGGGTGCCGTATAAGGGGCCGGTCGCCAGCGTCGTTCATCAGCTTGTCGGCGGCCTTCGCGCGGCGATGGGCTACACCGGCAATGGAACGATCGACGACATGCGTCGAAACTGCGAATTCTTGCAGGTCACGACAGGCGGTCAACGCGAAAGCCACGTGCACGATGTTACCATCACCCGCGAGGCGCCGAACTATCGGCAGAATGGTTAAGACCCTGCTTGCATTCGGAAAAGAAAAAGGGTGACGGGGCATGATGCCATGACAGATCGCGTTCTTATTCTTGATTTTGGCTCTCAGGTAACCCAGCTGATTGCGCGGCGCGTTCGCGAAAGCGGCGTGTACAGCGAAATTCACCCCTTTCACATGGGGCGTGAGGCAATTTTGGCCTTCGCGCCAAAGGCAATCATCCTTTCCGGGGGGCCGGCGTCCGTTACCGGGTTTGAAGCGCCTCAGGCAGATTCAGTTGTTTTTGAGCTTGGCGTGCCGGTGCTTGGGATCTGTTATGGCGAACAGGTGATGTGTGCCCAATTGGGTGGCGAGGTAGCGACGTCAGAACATCGGGAATTCGGCCGTGCCTTTCTGAAAATTATCGATGGTTGTGCGCTTTTCGAAGGGCTTTGGGAAAAGGGCGCCACCGAACAGGTGTGGATGAGCCACGGAGACCGGGTGGTACGCCTGCCGTCGGGGTTTCGGGCCGTGGGCACAAGCGACGGCGCGCCTTTTGCCGTCATTGCTGACGACGAACACCGTTTCTATGGGCTGCAATTTCATCCCGAAGTCGTCCATACCCCAG
>CAYTAE010000273.1:0-1728 GCA_964435655.1 uncultured Rhodospirillaceae bacterium | reverse complement strand
GGTTATGCGGCCTTTACTCTTTTCGTGACGGAATGGCGGACGAAATACCGTCGAATCATGAACGAGACGGATAGCGAGGCAAACACGAAGGCGATTGACAGTCTGCTGAACTACGAGACCGTCAAATATTTTGGCAATGAAGAGCATGAAGCGAAGCGGTTTGATCACTCGCTTCAAACCTATGAGCGGGCGGCAGTTAAAAGCAAAACCTCTCTTTCCTTGCTGAACGTTGGCCAGGCGGTGATTATTTCTACGGGCGTAACGTTGGTCATGATCCTGGCCGGCCTTGGCATCGTCGATGGAAGCTTGACGATCGGGGATTTTGTTCTGGTGAACACCTATTTGATTCAGCTTTACATGCCGTTGAATTTTCTTGGTTCCGTCTATCGCGAGATCAAACAGTCCCTGACAGACATGGAATCGATGTTCGCGCTTCTTCGGGTGCCTCCCGAAGTGGAGGATAAGGCGGACGCGGTGCCGATCTGTGTGGCGCAAGGGGTAATTCGTTTTGAAAATGTTGAATTTGATTACGATTTGCGGCGAACAATTTTAAAAGATATTTCCTTTACGGTGCCGGAAGGAAAAACGGTTGCCATTGTCGGGCCAAGTGGCGCCGGAAAATCAACGCTATCGCGCCTTCTTTTTCGTTTCTATGATGTGGATCGCGGGCGCATCACCATCGATGGTCAGGACATACGAAGCGTTAGCCAAAAAAGTTTGCGCGCGGCCATCGGCATCGTGCCCCAGGATACAGTTCTTTTTAACGATACGATTTTTTACAACATCGCCTATGGACGGCCGGGGGCCGATTTGGCCGAGGTGGAAGAGGCGGCCTGTACCGCGCAAATCGACGGGTTTATTCGCTCGCTTCCAGATGGTTTTGAGACGCGTGTCGGCGAACGAGGGTTAAAGCTTTCCGGGGGCGAGCGTCAGCGGATCGCGATTGCACGAACAATCCTGAAGGGGCCGAAAATTCTTCTTTTCGACGAAGCGACGTCGGCGCTTGATTCCCATACGGAAAAAGAAATTCAGCAAAGCCTTCGGGCGGTTTCAAAGGACCGTACGACGTTGGTCATTACCCATCGCCTGACAACGGTCATCGATGCGGATGAAATTCTTGTGCTTGATGGCGGAAAGATCGTTGAGCGTGGCCAACATAAAGAACTTCTTGCGGCGCAGGGCCCCTATGCATCGATGTGGGCGCGCCAGATGCAATCGCTGCCCGACTAGTTTGTCCGGTTGATTCCCAGGCCTGATTTTTGGCTTAGTCTTTTCGGCGAGGCCGTCGGCTGCGTGTGGCGGTGGGCGTCGGCACAGGTTGGGCCAGGAAGGCCGGCACTTGCCAGTCGGGGCCGCCGTCCTTCGTCTTTTCCACATTTTTGGATTTTGGGTTTGCCTGTTTGGGCGACGGTTTTGTTTGGGCACGGTTTTGCTGTGGCTTTGCAGAGGTCACGGGGCTTTTGCCGCCTCTTCTTTGTCGGCCATGGCGCTTTTTTGGCGTTGCGTTCAAATCAATTTTGGGTGCGTGCCTGCCTTCAAGAGTCTTCCACGGAATTTCCTTGCCTGTCATGCGCAGGACTGCGCCAAGCTGTTCGCCTTCTTCCGGTATGACCATCATAAACGCCCGACCGGATCGGCCAGCCCGGCCCGTGCGGCCAATGCGGTGGATGTAATCTTCCGGTGTGACAGGCACGCCATAATTAAAGACGTGGGAAACCTCAGGAATAT
>CAYTAE010000272.1:0-1735 GCA_964435655.1 uncultured Rhodospirillaceae bacterium | reverse complement strand
TTGGTTTTTCGCGGTCGGTCGGCATGATGCCGGCCGGCCGTTTTTCGTTTGCCGGAGGGCCCCCCCCGGCGGGTGCCACACCCCCCGCGGCCGCCACGGCCGGCCCCGCCGCCGCCTACCGGCGCGAGGTGTTGCGTTGCCCCGCGGTTGCCGATTATGATTCGGGCGTTGTTAGTTTTTTTGTTTTTACGAAAGGTGCAAAACGATGGGAATGATGGAAAGTTTGATGATTGATTTTCTTGGGACTATCGATTTACCGCACGAGGCGTGGGATTTTCTAGAATGCGACATCGCGCGGGAAAAAATGTACACCGCCCTGTGGGCTTACTCCGAGTTTATCGAAGCCGTCGAAAATAATACGCCGCCTAATACCTGTGTTGGCAGGGAGGTGGCAGGCTTGCAGTTATCGACGATTAAATTTTGCCGGAAGCGAGACAATAAGAAATGTTTTTGGCCTATCGACTCCGCTTCCGAGAAAGGATCGAAATGATGAGCCAGAATTTAAAAGAAATGAATGCAAACTTAATCGGCCGCACGATTGCGCGTGTCCGATATGATGATGCCGGCTTTCCGGTGATTGAGTTAGACGATGGCTCTGGAATCTGGATACAACGCGACGACGAGTGCAACGGTCCGGGGGTCGCCGTCCATGTTAGTGAAGGCGACGACGGTAAACAGATTGAGCGTGGTACGTGGCAACTCTAATCTCCATTTAAATTAGAAAGGTGCAAGTAAATGATTAAGCAAGTAACCGCGGATCGACTAAGGGTTGTGTCCAATGAAATGAGCGAAATGTATTCGACGATCTTCAAAATCGAACAGCTTGTCGGGCGTAAGCACACGGCGGGAAGGGAGCGAGAAGCAAGGGTACTCGCGGGTTCTCTCAGTATCAGGTGTTCCTACATGCTCCGGAACTGTGCGGACTTAGGAATCCCAGCTGGGGATATCAAGAGAGCGGCCCTAAACAGGGCAGCAGGGCTGATTGATACATGGTCAACGAGCGGTTGTGGTTAAACTTTTCAAATTAAACAAACGAAAGGTGCAAAATTATGAATATTCCTACACTCGATTTCAACGGATCAACTCCGGTGGTCACAATACCCGCGGGTTTCCAGGTTTCAAAGTTTTTTCAACTAGAAAAGAGATACGATTTCAAGATCAACAACCTACTTCAAGACGGCGACGGGAACACCAAACTGCGGAAGAATAAGAAACGCGGTTTTAAAACGGTAGGCTTAAACCTTGCGCCTGCCAAACTGGCGATGGTTGGTAATACATGCCCGTCGTCTACTAAAGGGTGCCGGGAATCCTGTTTAGATAATTGCGGATTGCGCGCCGTGTTTGAATCTATCCATCTCGGGAAGATTGCCCGCACTGTTTTATGGTTCAAGGATCGCAAACGCTTTTTAGAGATGCTGGACGATGAACTAGAAAGAAAGCAGCGCAGCGCATCGCGAGCAGGCCGCCGCCTGGCCGCGCGTCTCAATGTGTTTTCCGACATCCCGTTTGAAAAACACGGGGTCATGGATAGGCACCCCGACATAGAATTTTATGACTATTCAAAACGTCCTAAGCGCTTTGGCCAATTGCGGCCCAACTACTGGGTTACCTTGTCGCGATCGGAAAACAACGAGGCACAGTGCTTGTATGCATTGTCCCAAGGTGCCAACGTTGCAATCGTGTTCGGATCAAAACGCGGTAAACGATTCACCCAGTTACCTAAGACGTGGAAAGG
>CAYTAE010000271.1:0-1735 GCA_964435655.1 uncultured Rhodospirillaceae bacterium | reverse complement strand
CCCGTTCAGCAGCGCTTTCACCAACACAGACGATGGCAATTAGTCCCGCCGCATGGGCAGCAACAACCTTCGCGACAACATCCTGGTCGCTTTCGCCATGCTCTCCTCGGCGTTCAGAATGGCCAAGGATAACGAAGCAACAACCAATATCGGCCAACATGTCTGCGGAAACATCGCCAGTATGGGCGCCAGCCTTTTTCTGGTGGCAATCCTGCGCACCAAGAAAGATACCGCTTCCCGCCAAAATGTCACCGACCCTTCCCAGAAGGGTCGCCGGCGGGCAAAGGACCAAATCGACATCGGCGCGGCCTTGTCCACGCCACTGAACCATTCCTTGGGCAAGGGTCTGGCCTGCTTCACGCAGCCCGTTCATCTTCCAATTGCCGACAATTAACGGATTTTGCGCGCGTGACATCCTGACCTCTGCTTCATTCATAGGATTTGCTAGCATAGGATATGCCTGTTTTCCAGACCCCCTGATCGCCCATCACCGCCCATTCTGGGCTTGCGAGCCCCAAAGCCCCCCATTACACTGCGCCAGTCTTTAGCCATTATTTAACCCGCTTCAATCTATCGATCTGCGATTTTATATGCTTGAAACGATCCGTAAACGCACGACCTCCTGGGTCGTCAAAGGGTTGCTGCTTCTCCTTGTCCTGAGTTTCGCGGTATGGGGAATTGGCGACATTTTTCGCGGTGGACGCGAGGCGACCATTGCCAAAGTCGGCGACACCAAAATCACCAGCGACCAGCTTTCCCGCGAATTTCGCCGTGAAATGGATCGTATTCAGCATCTTTTTGAGAATTCGCTCACTGCGGAACAAGCCCGCGGCCTGGGGCTTCTTGATCGCGCTCTTGAGCGTTTGATCTCTGAAATTATTTTCGACCTGGAATCCGAGGACCTTGACCTTCTTCCCAGTGATGGGCTGGTTGCCGCACGGATCAAAGAGACGCCCGCCTTTCGCAACCGCTTTGGTGAATTCGACAAGCAGGTTTTTTACGACCTCCTTCGGAACAACGGTTACACCGAAGAGCAGTTTGCGAGCCTTATTCGCCGAGGCATTAAACGCAATCAGTTAACGCAAGCGATTACCCACGGAACCGTCGTACCGGAACGCCTGGGAACGCTTCTCTTTGATTTTCGGAAAGAAGAGCGGATCGTTGCGACATTGTTGATACCCGCACACAGGATGAAAGGCGTTGGAAGACCAAAGCCGGAAACCCTTGCTGCCTATCACAGCGAACATGCGGAACAATATGTGTCGCCGGAATACCGCAAAATAACGGCCATCGTTGTCTCGCCTGATGACTTCCAGAGCGACGTCGAAATCACGGAAGCGGAACTTCAGGAAGAATACGAAGTGCGCCTTGGCGAAATTTCCATCCCGGAGCGACGTGAAATCGAACAAATTCTCCTTTCCGATGAAGAAAGCGCAACACGCGCAGAAAAGCTGTTGGAGGAAGGCAAGTCGTTCGAGATTGTTGCCATAGAGGTTGGAAAAGTTGAAAAAAATGCGAACCTTTCCCTTGGAAGCCACGCCCGTAAAGACCTGATCCCAGAGCTTTCCGAACCGGCCTTCCGTCTGAAAAAAGGTGCGATCAGCAAGGCCATAAAAAGTCCGTTTGGCTGGCATATTCTGCGCGTGAAAACGATTGAGCCTGGTGTAACTCCGACATTTAAAGACGTTCGCGGCAAAATAGCTGCGGAAATCGCGCATAATCGTGCGATTGACAG
>CAYTAE010000270.1:0-1764 GCA_964435655.1 uncultured Rhodospirillaceae bacterium | reverse complement strand
AGGCTCTCGAACAGAGAAAACAAGTTCGCGAAAAAGTGCAGGCTAGAGATGCCAAGAAGAAGGTCGACAAGGGGGTTGCAGCAAAAAAAGCAGCCGTCAAAAAGAAGAAGAAGAGCTTCCAAGCTGCGATGGTACTGATCTTTTTCAAGACCATGGGCATCGTGGTTCTTGGCGTTGGGCTTATCCTTGGTATCCGCTACCTGGCAGAGATGCTCTAACTCTGCTGCGGTGGCACGGAAATTACCTTGGCATCCCAGGGTAATTTCATTACAACGCCGTTCCTGTTGCGTTGACTGGGGGCGGCACCCATCATGTCCGATAAAATTTTTCGCTTTCTGGAAGAACAACGACCGGCCACGCCTTGTCTGGTGGTTGATTTGGACGTTGTTGCCTGGAAATATCGTGCGTTAAAGGGACTGCTTCCAAAAATCGGCATTTATTATGCGGTGAAAGCCAATCCGGCGCCGGCGGTCTTATCGCGTCTGGTGAAGCTTGGTGCCGGCTTTGATGCTGCGAGCATTCAGGAAATCAAAAGCGTTATGGATGCGGGTGGGGTCCCCGAACGCATTTCCTATGGCAGCACGATCAAGAAACGATCGGAAATTGCCGCCGCCTATGCCCTTGGCATTCGCCTGTTTGCGTTTGATAGTCAAGCGGAGCTTGAAAAGATTGCCGAGGCGGCGCCTGGATCAAAGGTCTGTTGTCGGATATGGGTTTCGGAGAGTGGTGCCGACTGGCCGCTTACTCGAAAATTTGGCTGCGCCTTTGACATGGCGTGCGACTTGATGCGTCAGGCGGGCGACTTGGGAGTCGATCCTTACGGTGTAATGTTTCATGTGGGTTCCCAGCAGACAAAACCTGAGCAATGGGACCCGGCAATTGCAACCGCCAAGCGGTTATTTGAACGGCTGCGTGCGGATGGGATTTCTCTGAAAATGCTGAACCTTGGCGGAGGCCTTCCTGCCAATTATCGCGTAGAAATTCCGTCGATCGAGGTGCATACGCAAAGCATTAAAGAATCCGTGGCCCGGCATTTTTTGGATTCAACTTCTGAAAAGATGCCGGAACTTATGATCGAACCCGGCCGCTATATTGTTGCGGAGGCTGGCATCATCCAAAGCGAAGTCGTGTTGATTTCCAGGAAGGCCGCGCAGGATGAAATTCGCTGGGTTTATCTGGACATTGGAAAGTTTGGAGGGCTTGCCGAAACGATGAACGAGGCCATCGAATATTCCCTTCGCACACCTCGTGATGGCGCACCGGTCGGGCCGGTTATCCTTGCCGGGCCAACCTGCGATGGCATCGACATTCTTTATGAGAAGGCACCCTATTTTTTGCCGCTTGATCTGGCGATTGGTGATCGGATCGAAATTTTTTCGACCGGGGCCTACACGACGACCTATGCAAGTGTCGGGTTTAACGGGCTGCCGCCACTCAAGACTTATTACATCTGAGCCTTCTTAACGGTGGAAGGCGAGGTCGGCCAGATAACCAACCATCGGCGTCGGCGAGGATTCCATCCCAAAGGCCACAAAGACGACGCGGACCTCTGCGAGACGATCCTCGGGCCAGAAATTCTTATAGATTTTTTCAAGGTCGGCCGCTTCCAGCCACCATTGGCCACTATCCGTCAGCCCGTTCCGGACAATTATGCAGGGGACCGAGCAGCCGGGGACAAAGCCCACCCCGCTTGCTTTCGACAAGGATGTGGCGGGAAGTTCGATCGGGCGCCAGTCGCCGCCCTGGGTATGGGTGGGGGGTTGC
>CAYTAE010000269.1:0-1770 GCA_964435655.1 uncultured Rhodospirillaceae bacterium | reverse complement strand
AAGAAGCGCTTAAGTCTCAGGATAAAGTAGCGCGTTCGACATTGCGCCTGATCCTTGCCGCGTTAAAGGACCGGGACATTGCCGTGCGGCCAGAGCGTGGCGACGCGGGCCTTGACGATACGGAAATTCTACAACTTCTGCAAAAGATGGTGAAGCAGCGCGGCGAATCCATTGTGCTTTACGAACAGGGGGGTCGTCAGGACCTTGCGGATCGGGAGCGCGCCGAGATTGAAATCATCACAGGTTTTTTGCCCAAGCAGATGGCGGGTGATGAATTGCGCGAAGCAATCGAAACCGTCGTTGCAGAGGAAAAAGCCGCTCATTTGAAAGACATGGGCCGTGTGATGGCGGCGCTGCGTGCGCGTTATGCCGGGCAAATGGATTTTTCCCGGGCAAGTGGCATTGTAAAAGGGATGCTTGGTTAAACACGCCGGTATGAGCAGGGCGGGTTTTGCAGGCAGGGCAATTGACAGGCGATGCGTTTTTCATCCCAGTTTCTTGACGAATTGCGCGACCGGGTGCCGCTTTCTGGCATCGTTGGGAACCATGTGCAGCTGCGCCGCCGTGGGCGCGAACAGCTTGGCCTTTGCCCCTTCCATAAAGAAAAGACACCCTCCTTTACCGTGAACGACGAAAAGGGCTTCTACCACTGCTTCGGTTGTGGCGCCCATGGTGACGTCATTGCTTTTGAAATGAACCATGGGGGCCTTGCCTTTCCCGATGCGATTGAACGGTTGGCCGGGATTGCCGGTGTGGCGCTGCCGCAACCCAGCCCGGAAGCGGCCGCCCGTGAGAAGGTTGAGGATCGCCTGATCGGCGTTCTCGAAGCGGCAACCCGCTGGTACGAAGGGGAATTGCACGGGCCTCGTGGTGCCGCGGCTCTTGCCTATTTGCAGGCCCGCGGCCTTAGCGAAGCGACGATCCAGCGCTTTCGTCTGGGGTTCGCTCCGGAAGGCCGGGGGTTGCTGATCGCGGCTCTCGGCAAACAGGGTTTCTCAGAGGGCGAGATGTTGGAAACAGGCCTGCTTGTGGCGGTGGATGCCCCAAAGACGCCTTTCGAACGGTTTCGCCAGCGACTTCTTTTTCCGATTACAAATCGCCGCGACCGGGTGATCGCATTTGGCGGACGCCTTTTTGAGGAAACAAGCGGGCGGCTTGCAAAATACATCAACTCGCCGGAAACGCCGCTTTTTAGCAAGGGCCGTGTCCTTTATGGGCTGGCGGCGGCAAAGACGTCGGCGCGCCGGTCCGATGAGGTGATTGTCGCCGAAGGTTATATGGACGTGCTGGCGCTGCATCAGGCGGGCTTGTCCCAGGCCGTGGCGCCCCTTGGCACGGCGCTGACCGAGATGCAGATTGCCGAGCTGTGGCGCCTGGCGCCAGAGCCGATCCTTTGTTTCGACGGCGATGCGGCAGGGATGCGCGCCGCCTCGCGCGCGGCCGAACGGGCCTTGCCGGGGCTGCGTGCCGGCTATTCCCTGCGCTTTGCCAGCCTGCCCAGCGGGGAAGACCCCGACAGCTTGTTGCTTGGCGGCGGGGCTCCGGCCATGCGGCGGCTTCTCGATGCCGCTCGGCCATTGGCGGATATTTTGTGGGAGGCCTGCCTTGCGGAGCGGCCTGCCGACACGCCGGAACGCCGCGCCGCGCTGGAAAGCCGCCTGGAAGCCCTGGTCCGGCGGATCGAGGACCGGAATGTGCAGGCCCATTACCGCAGCGATTTCCGCGCCCGCCTGTGGCAGGCTTCGGGCCGTGGCAAAGGGAAAAAAGCGG
>CAYTAE010000268.1:0-1776 GCA_964435655.1 uncultured Rhodospirillaceae bacterium | reverse complement strand
GATGGTACCGGATGGCGGCGGAACGGGGAAATGCCAACGCGCAGTTCAACCTTGGGGCCAGGTACGATGAAGGCCTCGAAATTCCGCAAGACCATGCCAAGGCTGCAAAATGGTATCGCAAGGCGGCGGATCAGGGGGTGTCAAAAGCGCAGCACAACCTCGGAGGCTTGTACGCAACAGGCGAAGGTGTTCCCAAGAACGATGCCGAAGCCATGCGATGGTACCGCAAGGCGGCGGCCCAGGGATTGGCGGAAGCGCAACATGCCTTAAAGATGATGAACGAACTGGGTCGTGACGTGCCGCAGAACAATGCCGGTCATGACGTGCCGCAGAACAATGCCAATGCCAATGCCAATTTCGGTGGCGACATGAGCCCCGATACCGTGCGGTGGGTCCGGATGGCGGCGGATCGGGGCGATGCAAAAGCGCAGTACATCCTTGGGCGTATGTACCAACGGGCCCTTGGCGTGCCGCAGAACGATGCCGAAGCGGTGAACTGGTTCGAAAAAGCAGCGGCCCAGGGATTGCCAGAAGCGCAGCGCAGTCTCATGGCCATGCAGGGACACGGCCAGGGCGCACCGAGGGACTATAGCAACAGCGAGATCTATCACGAGGCCGCACGGGTGGCCCGCATGGCTGCGGAACAGGGCGATGCCGGCGCGCAGCACATGATGGGGCTCATGTACGAACAGGGCCGTGGCGTGCCGCAAAACAATGCCGAGGCCGTGAGGTGGCTCCGCATGGCCGCCGGACAGGGCTATGTAAAGTCGCAGACCATCCTTGGGGCGATGTACGCCAGGGGCCGTGGCGTGCCGCAGAACGATGCCGAGGCTGTGAAATGGTTCCGAAAGGCAGCGGTAAGGGGCGATGCATCGGCGCAGACCATCCTCGGAATCATGTACAAAGAGGGCCGTGGCGTGCCGCGAAACAATGCTGAGGCCATAAGGTGGCTCCGCATGGCCGCCGAACAAGGCGATGCAAAAGCGCAGAATCTGGTAAAGAGATGGGACCCGAGGTAATAAAAAAATAGCCGCGCCCCTGATCCGAAGACCGGAGATTCCCAAAAATGCCGCCTTCCGTCACCCTGCTTGAAACGCGTGGGATTTTGCAAATTGCCGGCGTGGACGCACGGAGCTTCCTGCAAGGTCTGATCACGACCGACATCGAAAAAGCTTCGGAGACGCACGCCCTTTATGGTGCGCTGCTGACCCCCCAGGGAAAATATCTCCACGATTTCTTTGTGCTGCAGATGGGAGATTGCATCTATCTGGAGGCTGAGAAGGCACGGCTTGCCGATCTTGCAAGGCGGCTTCTTCTTTACAAGCTGCGCGCGGACATTGCGATTGCCGACGTCACCGGGGAATTTCATGTGTACGCCTTGTTTGGCGAGGGTGCCCTTGCCGTCCTGAATGTTGATACCGACGCAGGTGCGGCGCGCGCCATCAAAGGCGGCTGCCTCTACGTGGACCCAAGGCTGGCAGCGGCAGGCGCGCGCGCGATGTTGCCCCCCGCCGCCGCGCCCGATTTCGAAGGCTTTGCCGCCGTCGATTTCAACGCCTATGACCGTTTTCGTATCGGCCTCGGCCTTGCCGATGGCAGCCGCGATCTGGTGCCGGAAAAATCCCTGTTGCTCGATTACGGCTTTGATGAACTGAACGGCATCGATTGGGAAAAAGGCTGCTATGTCGGTCAGGAAGTGACGGCACGGATGAAACATCGGGGATTGGCACGCAAACGCCTGATGCCGGTTAATCTGGAAGGTGGGTCACCGGACCC
>CAYTAE010000267.1:0-1780 GCA_964435655.1 uncultured Rhodospirillaceae bacterium | reverse complement strand
TCCCCGAAACGGGCTTTGTAAGACTGCCAGAGGTTTTGAAAGTCTTCCCGGTCAGCAAGTCCACATGGTGGGCTGGCGTCAAAGAGCAACGTTATCCACGACCGGTAAAACTCGGCCCAAAAATCACGGCGTGGCGGGTTGAAGATATTAGAGAATTGATCGCTTCCAAAGGGGCCTGATGCGTGTCCAGGAAGCATCGATATTCTCTGAAGCAACTCAGACGGAATTATACCTATTCCGTTGATGAGGTTGCAGAGTTGTACGGCATTGCCCCTGCCACCGTTTTCCGTTGGATCAGGAATGAAGGGCTGAAGCGTATTCCTCAATCCAGGAAATACTTTGTTCATAGCGAGGATCTGACGCAATTTCTGATGAAGCGGAGCGCCAAGAACAAACGGCCCTGCAATGAAAATGCGATTTTTTGCTGCAAGTGCCGGAAACCGCAAAAGCCCGAACCGGCGTCATTGGCGCATGAAAATCTTCCCAATAAGACCATTCGCGTTACTGGAAAATGCTGTGTCTGCGGTACACGCATGAACAAGCCGGTCAGTGCAAAAAAGTGGTCAAAAATTCATCCTTTTCATCCTGACAAGAACGCACCCACAAAACCACATGGTGGGGAGCATGGGTCGCCGCGTGAATGTCAAACCCGAAGGGAGGAGTAATTATGGCTGAATATCACCCTTTGAATGAGCTGGTGAAAAAACAATATGAAGAGGCATTGCTGCATGGAAAATACCGCGACCCCAAAACCGTGCGGGCCGTTTGGAACAGTATCAATTTGTTTGAAAAATTTACCGGCCATACGGATTTCAAATCCTTTGACGCCGAGCAGGCAAAATCCTTCAAGGCCTGGCTGGAAAAGCAAAAAAACAAAAGAGGCGAATTGCTAAGTATTTCCACGATCCGGTCCACCCTAAACAATATTCGGGAGTTCTTTGAGTGGCTGGCCATCCACCCCCAATATGTCAAAAGGGTTGATGGGCGGGCGGTGCAATATCTGCGTCAGTCTGATAATGCCAATCGTGCTGCGCGCGCATCAAGAGAAACAACTCCTCCGACTTTGGAGGAACTGGAAAAGACCCTTATGGCCATGCCACATGGCACGGACATCGAGAGGCGCGATCGGGCAATATTCGCTTTTGTGATCATCACATGTGTTAGGGATGACGCCCTCGTTACCCTGAAAATGAAAGACGTGAATGCCGCGAAAAGGACGGTCTGGCAGAACCCAAGGCATGTAAGGACAAAAGGGCGCAAGGGCATCGTCACGGGCTTTGTAAGGCAGGTCATGCCGTGCGCAGAAGATATTGTCTTGGATTGGCTGAAATACGCAGATGGGGTTTTGCAGCTAAAACCCAACGAGCCGCTGTTCCCAAAAACATTGGTCGTGGCCAGCGCGGAAAAAATGACGTTTGAAGCACGAGGGCTGTCAAAAGAGCATTGGGCAAATGCACAGCCGGTTCGGGGGATATTCAAAACAGCGTTCAGGGTCGTTGGGCTTCCATACTTTCACCCGCACCTTTTCAGAAAAACAATCTGCAAGTGGGCGTTAAAGAACTGCTCGCAATATGAATACAAGGCGCTTAGCCAGAACCTCGGGCACGACCACGCCATGACGACCTATAATTCCTATGGAAATTTGACGGAAGACGAACAGTTGGAGGCGGTTTCCAACATTGGGAAGGCTAACGCTGATTTAAAACATGTCTCGACGGGTGATATTCTGGCGGAGGTGGTCCGCCGCACAGGGAAAGATCGGAAGAGCACACGTCTGAAT
>CAYTAE010000266.1:0-1797 GCA_964435655.1 uncultured Rhodospirillaceae bacterium | reverse complement strand
TAGTATACGGGATTTTCACGGGGATAAGATCAGTAGGGTTTTAAATAAATTTATGGATGATATTGCCAGGGGTGGCGTAGATCGTGCCCAGCAGATTGATTGGATGGATTGGATGAGAGGAAATTTTAGTCGATCTGTAATTGGTGCTAATCCAGTAGTATTTTTAAAACAGCTTTCATCTATTCCCGCATACATCGCAGATATACCCGCAAGTTTCTGGACAAAAGAATTTTTAAAATTAACAAACCCAATTGAATTTCGTAAAATGACTTCTCCTTCCCTGAAACTGGATGAGACGACCCAGTCGCTTGTGCGCCGACTTTTTCGGGAAAGCATCCGACCCTATATCTGGCGGCTGACTTTCGCGGGCCTGTGCATGATTTTGGTTGCTGGCACCACGGCGGCCAATGCATGGATTATGCAGCCGGTTCTAGACGATGTTTTTCTGAAACAGGACCAGACGATGCTGCTCCTGGTGCCACTCGCCATTTTGGTGATTGCCGCGATCAAGGGGTTTTCGACTTATGGTCAGGCGCTGTTTCTAAATTACGTGGGCCAGCGGATCGTCGCCAATCTTCAGGTCCAGATGTATGCCCATCTTATCCGAGCGGACCTTGCCTTCTTTCATGGAGCGTCGACCGGGACGCTTGTCTCGCGCTTTACCCACGATCTGCAATTGTTGCGTGCGGGGGTTGCAAATGCGCTGAGCGGCATCGTGAAGGATTCGCTGACGCTTGTCTTTCTTGTCGGCGTTATGTTTTACCAGGATTGGACCTTGGCGCTGATCACCTTTGTTATCTATCCGGTCGCAGTCTTGCCCATCATGCAGGTAGGCCGGCGGATGCGTAAAGTTTCGACCGGCATGCAACGAGCGGTTGGCAAGCTGACGGCCATTCTGGAGGAAACCTTTCAGGGCGTGCGGCACGTCAAGGCCTATGGGATGGAGGGCCATGAGACGGCGCGTGCCAGCGACCTTGTCGAGGGCATTTTTAAGCTTGGTTACAAGACAACAAAGGTTCGCAACGTCGTTCACCCGGTCATGGAACTTCTGGGAAGTTTCGGGATTGCCTTTGTTGTCTTTTATGGGGGCAGCCAGGTTCTTTCCGGAACGACGACGCCGGGCGCTTTTTTCTCGTTCATTGCGGCCTTGCTTATGGCGTACCAGCCGATGAAAAGCATCGCCAATCTAAATGCCACGCTTCAGGAAGGGCTTGCGGCGGCAGCGCGGGTCTTTACGCTTCTTGACGATGCGCCGAAGGTCTGCGATCAGGCGGACGCAAAACCGCTGAAAGTGTCTGGGGGTGAGATTGTTTTTCGCGATGTGCATTTTGCCTATGGGGATGACAGCCCGGCGTTGCACGGCGTAACACTTAAGGTTCCGGCGGGAAAGACGGCGGCCCTTGTTGGTCCGTCGGGCAGCGGTAAATCCACAATTTTAAATCTGATTCCGCGTTTCTATGACGTCAATTCCGGCAGCCTGAAAATCGACGGCCAGGACATTCGCGAGACACGCCTTGCAACCTTGCGTCGCGCCATCGGGCTTGTTAGTCAGGAGATTGGCCTGTTTGACAGCACGGTTCGGGAAAACATTCTCTACGGTGATCCGAATGCGACCGACGCCGAAATTGTCGCGGCAGCGGAGGCAGCGGCAGCAGACAGTTTTATCGGTGCGTTGCCGGAGGGCTATGACACGGTGATCGGGGAACGAGGCAGCCGGCTTTCCGGTGGCCAACGCCAGCGCATCGAAATTGCCCGGGCGATGCTTCGCAACGCGCCAATCCTGTTGCTGGACGAGGC
>CAYTAE010000265.1:0-1808 GCA_964435655.1 uncultured Rhodospirillaceae bacterium | reverse complement strand
CTTTATGGGGGACAGGTAGGGACGCCGGTCGATGAAACTTTTCATTATGCCAGTGATACAAATGACGAGTGGCTAAGCGTTGATCAATTACGCACGGTGATTGATTGATGACGCGTCGCCCTCTGCATTATGGCCGTCAAGTGGTGGACGGCGATGACATCGCGGCCGTTGTAGAGGTGCTGAAAAGCAATTTTCTAACCCAGGGTCCGGTTGTGGCTCGCTTTGAGCGCGCGGTTGCCGAGCGCGTCGGTGCGGCGCACGCCGTGGCTTTTGCGAATGCGACCGGGGCGCTGCATGCGTCCGCCAATGCGTGCGGCATTGGACCCGGAGATGTTGGGATAACACAGGCTATTACCTTTTGTGCGTCGGCCAATGTCTTTCGTTATTGCGGCGGCGAGGTTGCTTTTTGCGACATCGAGCCGGACAGCATCGGATGCGATCCCAAGGCGCTTGCGACGGTTATTGCCCGCGAGGAATCTGCCGGGCGGCAGGTAAAAGCTGTGGTGCCCGTGCATATGGGTGGGCTTAGCGTTAACAGCAAGGCGATCCGTGAGGTGGCGGACACGCGGTTCATTATTGAAGATGCTTCCCATGCGCTTGGTGCGACCGACGAGAACGGTCGCCCAGTGGGTTGTTGCGATCATGTGGATATTTCTGTTTTTTCGTTCCATCCTGTGAAGCCAATTACAAGCGGAGAGGGCGGCATTGCGACGACGAATGATGCGGCATTGGCAGACCGGCTACGCCTGTTTCGCAATCATGGAATTGAAAAAGAAGCGGATAATTTCCGTTTTGCAGAAACGGAAGATGCGATAGAGAACGTGGACCCCTGGTACTACGAGCAGCAACAGCTTGGGTATAATTACAGATTGTCGGATGTGCATGCCGCTCTTGGGTTGTCCCAGATGGGAAAGCTCAACGCCTTTGTTCAGAGGCGTCATGAGCTTGCTGCGCGCTATGACAGCGCATTTCGGGACTGTGTCCAGATCGCGCCGTTGCAGGCCGATGCGGCCTGGCGCAAGCAGTCGTCGCATCATCTCTATCTTGTGGCGATTGATTTCAAAGCGATAGGCGTTTCGCGCCGTGAGGTCATGCGTGCCCTTCAGGCAGAAGAAATCTGGACGCAGGTTCACTACATACCGGTGTATCGGCATCCTTATTATCGGGATCGCTATGATCTGCGTTTTGGCGACTTTCCTGTTGCCGAGAGCTATTACGCGAACACGCTAACCCTGCCGCTTCACCCCGGCATGACGGATGCGGATGTGGATTATGTGGTCGCGGCGCTGGGGCGCGCTCTCAATTTATCATCGAGCGTTTTAGGCGAATGCAAGACCTGAGCGAGCAGTCGTTTGGACTGCCCCTGTTGCCTGAAAGCGATCATGCGGAACTGCGTGTTCTGTGTCAGGAAGATATCACATCAGCCTATATCGACGGAATGAACGATCCCGAGGTTCGGCATTTTGTTTCTATCAATCGGGGTGTCCTCAATGCGCAATCTGTTCAGGGTTTTGTCATGGACAGTTGGCAACGGGAAGATTGCCTGCTTTTTGGGCTTTTCATCGCAGGCGTCCATCGTGGGAATGTGCGACTCCATGAATATGATGGGGCATCCATATGGCTTGGCATTGCGCTTTTTGACCGTTCCATATGGGGACAAGGGTTTGGTGTCCGGATGATTTCGGCGGCCAGCAATTTTGCTCTGAACGAATTGTCGTGCCTTTCGGTTCGGGCGGGCGTTGACCGTAAAAATGAGAAATCCGTCGCTGTTTTTCGCAAAGCAGGCTTCTCGAACCTTGAAGAAAATC
>CAYTAE010000264.1:0-1808 GCA_964435655.1 uncultured Rhodospirillaceae bacterium | reverse complement strand
ATGCCGCATTTAAATCCCACTGGGGGCCTCGCCGGGTGGTTTTTTTACCGAAGGTGGGGTCAGGGCCTGGGCGACATCGGTCAGAAAACGGGCGTCGTCGCGGACAAGAAGCCCGGCATGTTCGGCGATGGCGTCAAGCAAGGGTGTGAGCCAGGCTTTCTCCCCCTTTGAAAAATCGGCAAGGACATAATTGGAAACCCGGTCCCGGTCGCCAGGGTGGGCGACGCCGATGCGAAGCCGCCGATACTCCGCCCCGATATGCTGGTCAATGCTGCGAAGGCCGTTGTGACCGCCATTGCCGCCGCCGGATTTGATCCGCATTTTTCCGGGGGCAAGGTCGATGTCGTCGTGAACCACCAGCACGTCACTTGGCGCAAGCTTGTAAAAGCGCACGGCCTCGGCAAGGGCTTTCCCGGAATCGTTCATGAAGGTTTCCGGCTTCAGGGCAATCGTCTTTTCGTCGTCCAGCATGCCTTCGGCGGCAAGGCCGCAAAAGCGTTTTCGGAACGTTCCAAAAGAATACCGGCGCGCGATCGCATCGACAACCATGCGGCCGACGTTGTGACGGTTGCCGATGTATTCCGAACCGGGATTTCCCAGGCCAACCAAAAGCAACATGATGCGCCGCCTATTCGGACTTGGCTTCGCCGTCGTCCTTCTTCGCGCCACCCTCGCCTTCGCCTTCAGCCTCGGCTGCAGCTGCAGCCTCTTCAGCGGCGGCCGCTTCCTCGGCTTCTTCACCGGCGGATTTAAGTGCGGAAGGCGCTGCGACCGCAGCAATTGTGAAATCACGGTCGGTGATGACGGTGCGCACGTCATCGGGCAATTGAATGTGGCTGATGTGAATGGAATCGCCAACATCAAGCCCTTTCAGATCGGCCGTCAACGCGTTGGGAATATGGGTTGCCAGGCAGATAAGGTCGATCTCATGGCGAACGATGTTCAGGACGCCGCCGCGCTTAAGCCCGGGCGAGAGTTCTTCATTCTCGAAGACAACCGGGACCGCGACGGTGATCGTCGTGTTTTCGGAAACGCGCATGAAATCAACGTGAAGGGGCACATCGGTAAGGGGATGCAACTGTACGTCGCGCGGCAACACGCGATGGTTTTTGTCGCCTGTCTTCACGTCGAAAAGACGCGTGAAGAATCCAGGCTGACGCAGCTCTTTTTTCAGATCACGGGGGGAAAGCGTGATGGAAACGGGCTCTTCCTTATTGCCATAAATCACGGCAGGCACACGTCCTGCACGACGATCGGCACGGGCGGCCCCCTTTCCGGCCCGTTCGCGGATTTCCGCGGTAAACGTGATGATATCGCTCATAAAACTCTCCTTCTTCTACGTCCGTCCCGCTCTTGAAAGCCGGCCTCCAGGGGTGCCGCGCTGCAAGCGTCCTTCCTAATCGAATAGGTAGGATACGGAACTTTCCTCACTGATTCGTAACATGGCTTCGGCCAGCAGCGGTGCAATGGAGATCTGCCGGATCGTCTTGGCATTGGCGACGGCTTCCGTCGCCTGGATGCTGTCTGTGATAACCAACGTTTCAAGGGGCGATGCTTCGACTCGTGCGGCGGCCTCGCCGGAAAGCACGCCATGGGTGGCATAGGCGGAAACCGAAACGGCGCCCACTTCCAAAAGGGCGGTGGCGGCGTTGCAGAGCGTGCCGGCCGAATCGACGATGTCGTCGATCAAAAGGCAATGCTTGTTCTTGACGTCGCCGATGACGTTCATGACTTCGGAAATGCCGGCCCGTTCGCGGCGCTTGTCGATGATGGCAAGGTCGGCGTCGATGCGCCGTGCAATGGCGCGT
>CAYTAE010000263.1:0-1831 GCA_964435655.1 uncultured Rhodospirillaceae bacterium | reverse complement strand
TGGCCTGAAAATTGATGACATCGACCTTATCGTGCTGGCGACGGCAACGCCGGACAATACCTTCCCCTCGACGGCAACCGAGGTTCAAAAGCGCCTGGGCATGACCTGGGGGGCTGCTTTCGATGTGCAGGCCGTTTGTTCGGGCTTTATTTTCGCGCTGGCGGTTGCCGATAATTTTCTGCGCCTGGGCCAGGCAAAAGGGGCGCTGGTTATTGGGGCGGAAACCTTTTCGCGAATTTTGGACTGGACGGACAGGCGAACCTGCGTCCTTTTTGGTGATGGTGCCGGTGCTGTTGTGCTGCGGGCAGAAGAAGGCCCGCTAGATTCTGAAAAATCAGGGGTTTTATCGACCCACCTGCATTCGGACGGCCGCTACCGCGACCTTTTATACGTGGATGGGGGGCCCTCCAGTACCCAGACGGTTGGTCATCTTCGGATGTCCGGACGCGAGGTTTTTCGTCATGCTGTGGTCAATCTTTCGAACGTCGTTCATGAGGCGCTTGCGGCGAACAATCTGCAGCCCGATGCCATAGACTGGATCGTTCCCCATCAGGCAAACAAACGCATCCTGACCGGCACGGCTAAAAAACTCGGATTGCCGATCGAACGCATTGTTATGACCGTTCAGGAGCATGCCAATACGTCGGCGGCATCCATTCCACTTGCGCTGACCACGGCTGTTACGGATGGGCGAATTCAGCCGGGTCACCTTTTGTTGCTGGAAGCGATGGGCGGCGGATTTACATGGGGTTCCGCGCTGGCCCGGTGGTAAAGGCGGTTATAGGAAATGCTTCTAACTAGCCATGTTGACTGGTTTTTTTGTCCGGGTTAGGGTGCCAATCGTAAGCAAGGGAGTCTAGCCGCATGGGTGAAGGCACAGTTACGCGCGCGCATCTGACCGAGGCGGTGTATCAGGAAATCGGTCTTTCTCGAAACGAGTCAGCGGATCTGGTTGAGTCGGTGTTGAAGCTGGTTTCAGATGCGCTTGTTCGGGGTGAAGCGGTGAAGGTTTCTTCCTTCGGAAGTTTCTCCGTTCGTCAAAAAGGTCAGCGTATTGGCCGCAATCCAAAGACTGGGGAAGAGGTGCCGATTTTGCCGCGCCGGGTTCTCGTCTTTCGGGCTTCGCAGGTCCTAAAAAGCCGAATTAATAAGGCGCTTTCAGGAGGGAATCTTTAGGGTTCGGTGGGTCTTGAATGGTTGAATTACTGAATCCAGAATTTGAACGCCGGGGGAGCAGCAAGTCCGCTTCCGCGTTCCGTACAATCAGCGAAGTTGCGTCTGAGCTTAAGGTCCCGCAACACGTCCTTCGCTTTTGGGAAGGAAAGTTCACGCAGATCAGCCCGTTGAAGCGTGGTGGCGGGCGACGTTATTACCGACCGGAAGACATCGAATTGCTTCGCCGGATCAGTGCCCTTCTTTACGAAGAGGGCTATACGATCATGGGGGTGCAAAAGCTGTTGCGAAATGGCAATGGCGGTAAGAAGACACGGGCTTCCGAGAACATCGAAAAACCTGTTCTCATCTCCGGAATCGATCCTGAAAAACGCTCGGCGCTTCGCGCCATTCTTCTCGAGCTGGAAGATTTACGGAGCACGCTGCAAAAGCTTCAGGGCTAAGCACAGAAAGTCCACGTTCTTTCCGGGCCCGGGTCGTTCCTCCTGCGACTATCTTTTGATCGTCCCTCCCATTGCGAAGCCTTCCAGTCCTCCCTATAGTCCGCCTGCATTTCTTTAGCCGGAGCGTAGCGCAGCCTGGTAGCGCACCACACTGGGGGTGTGGGGGTCGTGGGTTCGAATCCCGCCGCTCCGACCATTGATCGACCACCCTCGTT
>CAYTAE010000262.1:0-1843 GCA_964435655.1 uncultured Rhodospirillaceae bacterium | reverse complement strand
ATTTTTTCGGCGAGGCGCGCTATAGAAAGCCCTGCTTGGATATAAGGAACGAACGCCCCATGGCCATTCTTCTGACCGGCGCCGCCGGCTTCATCGGTTTTCACGTCGCAAATGCGCTGTTGGCGCGTGGCGAGGACGTGATCGGCCTTGACGATTTAAACGCCTATTACGATGTGAAATTGAAGGAAGCGCGCCTTGGGGAATTGACGCGAAAGAAGAGCTTTGCGTTTCACAAGCTCGACATCGTGGACAAGGCGGCGATGGAAGCCTTTGCCAAAGGCCTGCCAGGGGTTGACCGTGTCATTCACCTGGCCGCCCAGGCGGGCGTGCGCTATTCCCTTGAAAATCCGGGCGCCTATATCGATACGAATGTGACCGGCCATCTCAACATGCTGGAACTGGCGCGCCATATGGGTGGCGTGAAGCATTTCGTTTATGCCAGTTCGTCGTCGGTTTATGGCGGCAATACGAAGCTTCCTTTTTCCATCGCCGATCCGGTTGAAACGCCGGTTTCCATTTACGCCGCGACGAAGCGGGCAGACGAATTGATGGCGTATAGTTACAGCCACCTCTACCGCATTCCGGCGACGGGGCTTCGCTTTTTCACCGTCTATGGCCCCTGGGGCCGGCCCGATATGTCGGCCTATATCTTTACCAAGGCGATTTTTGAAGGCCGTCCGATTCCGGTTTTCAACAAGGGCGAAATGCGCCGCGATTTTACCTATGTCGACGACATTGTGGCCGGTGTGCTGGCCGCGCTGGACCGCCCGCCGGTGGCGGCAGCGGATGGGCCAGCCCCCCATCACCTTTACAACCTCGGCAATCACAAGGGCGAGCCCTTGATGCGGTTTATCGGCCTGATCGAAGCGGCGGTCGGCAAGAAAGCGGTGATCGACTTTCAGGGGATGCAGCCGGGCGACGTGAAAGAAACCTACGCCGACATTACGGAATCAACGCGCGATCTTGGCTTTCAGCCGCGTGTGGCGATTGATGTGGGCCTCCCGCGTTTCGTCGATTGGTTTCGCGGCTACCACGCCCTTTAGGGGGCTTTTTTCGCCCCATATAGCCCTTCGAGGGTGTCGCCGTAACGTTCGCAAATCTTGTGGCGGCGGATTTTCATGGTCGGCGTCATCAGGCTGTTCTCGATGGTGAAGGGCTCTGCCGAGAGGGCAAAACGCTTCACCTTTTCGATGGAGGACAGCTTGGCATTGGCGTGGGCCAAGGCGTCGCCAAGCCATTTGCAAAAGGCGTCGTCGGCAACAAGGGTGCTCATCTCAGGCGGTTTTTTGTTCGCGCGCGCCCATTCGCAGGCGGCTTCGGTGTTCGGCACGATAAGCGCGACAAGATGCGCTTTGCGGTCGCCATAGACCATGGCTTGCGCGATTTCGGGTTCCAGTTCGAGGATGCCTTCGACGCGCTGAGGCGACACGTTGTCGCCGCCGGAATTGACGATGATGTCTTTCTTGCGGTCCGTGATGCGGATAAACCCGTCGCCATCGATTTGACCGATGTCGCCGGTGTGCAGCCAGCCATCAACGATGGTGGTGTTGCTTGTCGCCGGATCCCCCCAATAGCCAAGCATCAGAAGTTCCCCACGCACGAGAATTTCGCCATCCTCGGCAATCCGGATTTCGGTGGCGGTGATGGTTGGCCCGACCGTGTCGATGCGGTTGTTGGATGGCGGGTTGCAACTGATGAGCGGGGCGCTTTCGGTCTGGCCATAGCCCTGCAAAAGCCGCAGGCCCAGGGCCGTGAAGAACAGGCCGACTTCGTAATTAAGCGGTGCGCCGCCGGAAACCAGCACTTTTAGCTTGCCGCCAAAGCGTTTGGCCACCTTGCGGCG
>CAYTAE010000261.1:0-1845 GCA_964435655.1 uncultured Rhodospirillaceae bacterium | reverse complement strand
CGGATCTTGGCAAACAGGCCGATCCCGGCTTTGCGAAGCAGGCATAACGTATGTATCAATATGACGAATTCGATCACCGGATGGTTCGGGACCGCGTTGAACAGTTTCGCGGCCAGGTTGCGCGACGGCTGAAAGGCGAGTTGACGGAAGAGGAATTCCGCCCCTTGCGCCTGATGAACGGCCTTTATCTGCAATTGCATGCCTACATGCTGCGGGTCGCTGTTCCTTACGGAACGCTTTCCTCTGGGCAGTTGCGCAAATTGGCGCATATCGCACGGAAATATGACAAGGGCTATGGGCATTTCACGACCCGCCAAAACATTCAGTACAACTGGTTAAAGCTTCAAGATGTGCCCGATCTTCTGGCCGATCTTGCGTCCGTTGAGATGCACGCGATTCAGACAAGTGGCAACTGCATTCGCAACGTGACGGCAGACCAATATGCCGGCGCATCGGCCGATGAAATTGAAGATCCGCGCGTTTATGGAGAGATCATTCGCCAATGGTCGACCCTTCATCCGGAATTTTCCTTTTTGCCGCGTAAATTCAAGATTGCAGTGACAGGCGCTCCCCATGACCGTGCCGCCGTGCGCGTGCATGACATCGGGTTGCAGATGTGCCGCAACGAAAAAGGCGAGGCGGGATTCGAAGTTCTGGTTGGTGGCGGTCTGGGGCGAACGCCGGTGGTTGGTGTGACAATCCGGGACTTTTTGCCGAAAGGCGATTTGCTTTCTTATCTTGAAGCCATCTTGCGCGTTTACAACCAATTGGGCCGCCGGGACAATTTGTATAAAGCGCGCATTAAAATCCTTGTTCAGAGCACCGGTGCCGAACGCTTTGCCGAAATGGTCGAGGCGGAATGGGCGCAGATACGCCGTGGGGCACTGGAACTGTCCAAAGAGACGATTGCGCATATCGAAGCGTTTTTCGCGCCGCCAGCCTATGAAACATTGGCGGTGCCGGTGCCCGCATTCGAAGCAAAGCGGTTCGAAGATCCTACTTTTTCCGCCTGGTGCCGCACGAATTTGGCACCGCATAAAATTCCAGGTTACGGGATCGTCAACATTTCGCTGAAAGGGATTGGCGAAGTCCCCGGTGACGTGAGTGCCGATCAGATGGACGTCATCGCCGATCTGGCCGAACGCTACAGCTTTGGCGAACTGCGCGTGACCCACGCGCAAAATCTTGTGTTTCCCCATGTCCGGCTGGCAGACGTTGCCGCAGTTTGGCAGGCGTTGGCAACGGCCGGCCTCGCGACAGCGAATGTCGATTTGATCACGGATGTGATCTGCTGTCCGGGGCTGGATTACTGCAATCTGGCAAATGCACGTTCCATCCCGATTGCCCAGTCGATCAGTCGGCGTTTTGAAAATTTGGATCGCCAGCACGACATCGGCGAACTGAAGATCAAAATTTCGGGCTGCATCAATGCCTGCGGCCACCATCACGTTGGCCATATCGGTCTGCTAGGCGTTGATAAGAAGGGCGAGGAGTTCTACCAGATCACCCTTGGCGGCAGTGGCGAGGAGGATACCGCCATCGGCAAAATTGTCGGGGCGGCTTTTGCGCGTGACAAGGCGGTCGATGCGGTGGCGACAATCGTTGAAACCTACCTTGCCTGTCGTCGGGACGGCGAGCGTTTCCTTGATACCTACCGTCGGGTTGGACTTGGGCCTTTTAAGGAGCAGCTTTATGACGCTCGTTAGCCGAGAGGGGATTCTGGACGACCCTTGGGTACGTCTTGCGGACGATGCGGCGTTGCCGGATGCAGGCGCTGTGATCGTCAGCCTGGAACGCTGGCAGCAGGACCATCGGTCGCTTCTTGCCGGGAGGGGGCGTCGTGGG
>CAYTAE010000260.1:0-1865 GCA_964435655.1 uncultured Rhodospirillaceae bacterium | reverse complement strand
GTGGGCATGGCGACCAACATTCCGACCCACAATCTGGGCGAAATCATTGATGCGTCCTGCGCGCTGATCGCCGATCCCGACCTTTCGGTCGAAGGGTTGATGGAAATTGTGCCGGCACCGGATTTTCCGACCGGTGGCATCATCATGGGGAAAAGCGGCGTGCACTCGGCCTATCACACGGGCCGAGGATCCATCCTTATTCGTGGCCGCACCGCAATTGAGGAAATTCGAAAGGGCCGCGAGGCGATCATCATCACCGAAATCCCCTATCAGGTGAATAAGGCGCGCATGGTCGAGCGCATTGCCGAGATGGTGCGTGACAAGAAAATCGAAGGCATTTCGGACCTGCGGGATGAATCGGATCGTCATGGCGTTCGCGTCGTCGTCGAATTGCGAAAGGACGCCCAGGGCGAAGTCGTGTTGAACCAGCTTTTCCGGTACACGCCGTTGCAGACAACATTTGGCGTGAACATGCTGGCGTTAAATGAAAACCGGCCGGAACTGATGAGCATCAAACAGGTGCTCGAAGCCTTTCTTCGCTTCCGCGAGGAAGTCATTACCCGGCGGACAGCCTTTGCGCTCGGCAAGGCGCGTGAACGGGCCCATCTTCTGGTTGGTCTGGCGATTGCAGTGGCCAATCTTGACCCCATCATCGCCCTCATCCGTAAGGCGAAAGACCCGGCCGTTGCCCGTGAGCAATTGATGAAAACGCCCTGGAAGGTCGAAGGCGTTGAAGAAATCATCACGCTGATTGATGAGCCGGACCGCAAGGTAAAAGACGGCAAATACGAACTTTCGGATGCCCAGGCGAAGGCCATTCTCGAACTGCGATTGCAACGCCTGACCGCCCTTGAACGGGGCAAGGTTGCGGAAGAACTCCAAGGCCTTGTTGCGCAGATATCCGAATATCTCGACGTGCTATGCTCACGCGAAAAGCTGCTGAAAATTCTGCATGACGAATTGCAGGACATCAAAACACGCTTCGCCGACCCCAGGCGGACGACCCTTGAGGAAAGTGAGTTTGAGCGCGATATCGAGGATCTTATTCCGCGTGAAGAGATGGTTGTGACCGTCAGCCACAATGGCTATGTGAAGCGCGTTCCCCTAAGCACCTACCGGGCGCAGCGCCGCGGCGGTAAGGGCCGCGCCGGCATGTCGACTCGAGACGAAGATTTCGTCAGCCAGGTCTTCGTCGTCAATACCCACACGTCGGTTCTTTTCTTTTCGTCGATTGGCAAGGTCTACAAGCTGAAAGTCTACAAACTGCCCCTTGGCAGCCCACAATCGCTTGGCAAGGCGATGGTGAATTTGCTGCCGCTGGCAGCGGGCGAAACGATCTCGACGTTGATGCCATTGCCCGATGACGAAGCCGATGTTGAGCGTTTGACCGTGATGTTTGCAACGGCCAGCGGCAATGTTCGCCGCAACCGGCTTTCCGATTTTGTGAACGTCATGGTAAATGGCAAAATCGCAATGAAGCTTGATGCAGGCGACCAATTAATCGGTGTGCGAATCTGTCAGGAGGACGAGGACGTGCTTCTGTCCATCCGCTCGGGCAAGTGCATTCGTTTTTCCGTGACGGATGTTCGCATTTTTAGCGGTCGCGTCTCGTCCGGGGTTCGCGGCATTCGCCTTGGCGAGGACGACCGGGTGATCGACATGTCGATTCTTCGCCATACGACCGTGGTCACATCGGTACGCGACGAATATCTGCGCGTGGCATCTTTCCGCCGTCGCCTGTCTGGTGAAGCGGTGAATGGTGGGGGAAAAGCGCCCGAACCTTCGGATCCGGAAGTTTTTGCGAAGATGACAGGAGAAGAAGAGTTTCTTCTTGAAGAAGAGAGCTTCTTCGTCTTGGAGAAGAG
>CAYTAE010000259.1:0-1894 GCA_964435655.1 uncultured Rhodospirillaceae bacterium | reverse complement strand
CTTCGAATTGCTGCAACCACCCGTGCCGGTGGAAATTTGGTTTCGGCAGCCGGTATTTATCAACGTGCCCATGATCACGCGCCCCAGCGAACGGAACCCCTGTTTGAACTTGGCATCACCCTGCGTGCCGCCAACGCCAATTCCAAAGCGGTCGAGGCATTTCGCGCTGTGTTGGAAATTGAACCCAGCCATGTCGGTGCCCTTAAGGCACTTGCGCGCACGCTCCTTGACCTTGATCAGCCACAACCGGCTTTCGAGGCCTTCGAAAAACTCTCGCAACTGGATCCGGCCAATGTCTCTGCCCTCAACGGGATGGGCGTGGCACGCGATCATTCCAGCGATCATAAAGCGGCACAAATTTACTACCGAAAAGCCCTTGTGCGCAGCCCTGGCAACATCTCCGTCCGCAGCAATCTTGGCCTTTCCCTGGCCCTTGCCGGAAATTACGATACGGCAATCGCGCTTTTGAAGGACGTCGCCACCGACACCAAGGCGACGCCGCGCGAACGGCAAAACCTGGCACTTGCTTATGGGCTGGCGGGTGATTTTGAGGCCGCGGAAAGAGTCGGGCGCATCGATGCAAGCGAAGCCGTGGCGCAAAACAACCTTGCCTATTACCGCCATTTGCAGACTCTTTCTGGCACGGCCAGAGCCAATAGCGCCATGACCCGCCACGGGGATGCCGACACCTCCCGGTAACGCTCCCCACCTCATTTCATACCACCAAAGCCGTCAAGCACGTTGAGAACGGCGGGCCCGATCAACACAATAAAAAGCGCTGGAAGAATAAAGGTAATCATCGGCACGGTAAGAACAGCCGGAAGCCGCGCCGCCTTTTCTTCTGCCCGGGTCAGGCGTTCATTTCGAAATTCTTTTGCCAACACACGGAGAGAATGGGAAAGCGGCGTGCCGTATTTTTCTGTTTGGGCCAGCGTGTTCGTCAACGCACGAATTTCAGGAATGCCCGTTCGGACCGTTAAATGGTCCAGCGCCTCTCTGCGGTGCGGCAAAAAGCCAAGCTCAACAACCGTCAAACCAAGTTCGTCAGCAAGTTCAACCCAGGAAAGCGCAAGCTCTCGCGAGACACGATCCAACATGGCGTCCAGGCTCAGGCCCGCTTCCGCGCAAATAACCATCAGATCGAGACCGTCCGGCATGGCCAGGCGGATTTGCTGCTGGCGATGCCCGATCTTGTTTTTTACGACAAGTTCTGGCGCAAAGGCGCCCGCCAGGACCGCCCCCAGCGCAAAAACAATATTGAACATCGGCGCATCGCCGAAAATGCCGATGCCATAAATCAGAAATGCGGCGACAATTCCAAAAACAAGCGGCAACGCTACTTTCAAAAACAGGTAGGTGACCAGTGCGTCACGCTGCCGCCAACCCGCCTGGGAAAGCCGCAATGTGATTTTCCTGATCTGATCGGAGCGCATGAGATGAAGCCGCTCCACAACCCGATGCATAAGGCCAACGCTAAATTCCCGCCGTTCATGTCGGCGCGGTGCGGCAAGCAACCCCGCCCGAAGTTCACTACGCCGCGCCAGCAAATTGCGCGCACGCGATGCCATTGGGTTTCGGGCGACCAACCCGGCCCAAACGGCCATCACACTGGCCAAGGCCGCCGCCGCACCCAGCAAGGCAACAAAATCCTCGGGCGCCATGTCAAAGGGAATGCTATCGACCCACATCAGATTTGGAACCTAACCATCTTCATCATGACGAGAGCACCAATACCCATGCTGCCAAGGCCGACGCCCAATAAAATTTTTCCTCGCGGATCAATGAAAAGCGTTGTGACGTATTCAGGGTTTAAAAGATACAGAATGGCGAACATTAAAAATGGCAAGGAACCAATGATGTAAGCACTAGCGCGCGCTTCCGATGACATGGCGCG
>CAYTAE010000258.1:0-1903 GCA_964435655.1 uncultured Rhodospirillaceae bacterium | reverse complement strand
TGGTGCCGATCGCGGCGAAGCCATCGCACGGATGCGCGTGGCCTTGGACGCGTATTACATTCGCGGGATTGAGCAAAACATCGCCTTTCTCGCCGCCGTTATGGCAAAACCCCGCTTTCTTGAAGGCAGACTTACGACAAATTTTATTGCCGAGGAATTTCCCGATGGGTTTAGTGGCGCGGATCTTCCAAAGGGCGATGGCGCGGCGCTCATTGCCGTTGCGGTGATGCTACACCAGCGTTTTACCGAGCGTGCGGCCAGCATCGACGGCCAGATGCCCCATCACGAGGCGGATGCCGGGATGGAATGGGTTGTTCTTCTTGATGGCCAGGCCCATCCCGTCGAGGTTAAGCCCGAACTTGACGGCTTTGACGTGACGATTGGCAAGGATGCCTATGTTGTTCGCAGCCAATGGGCCCTTGGGTCGCCGATTTTTCATGGCACCGTTAACGCGCATCCCGTCACCGTTCAGATCGACCGTAACGGGATCGGCTTTCGCCTTACCCATGGCGGCGCTAGGCACAATGTGCTGGTCGTTACCAGACGTGGGGCGGAACTTGCAGCCCTGATGCCGGTTAAGACACCGCCGGATCTTTCGCGTTTTCTGCTGTCGCCGATGCCAGGGCTTCTTGTTGCTGTACCCGTTGCGGAGGGGCAGGACGTGCAAGCGGGGGAAGAACTAGCCGTCGTTGAAGCAATGAAGATGGAGAACGTTCTCCGGGCCGAACAGGACTGTACGGTTTCAAAAATTTGCGCAAAAACCGGCGACAGTCTGGCGGTCGATCAGGTGATCATCGAATTTGATGCGTAACCGCCGCGGTGTAAAATGAACCCGCGTTCTTTTTTGAAAAATTTTGCATTTGCATTTAGCGCCGGTGCCCTTGGTGGCCTGGCGAACGGTCTGGTCGTCTGGTTTCTGGGCGCTGCGGGCATGACGGCGGCGCTGGGCGTTGCCATCGCGCCGGAGATGACACCCGCCTGGCTCTACCCACGTCTGGTTTGGGGCGGCCTTTGGGGCGGGCTTCTGCTGTTGCCGTTGCTGTCCAATGCTCCCTTGAAGCGAGGGCTTCTTTTTGGTCTTGGGCCCGCCTGCGTGCAGCTTTTCATCGTCTTTCCCTACAAGGCAGAAAAGGGGATGGCGGGGCTTGCCCTTGGCGAGATGACGCCATTGGTCGTTGTTTTCGTCAATTTGGTTTGGGGGGTGGTTGCGGCGATTGCCTATCGTTCCGTTCGGGAAAAAGCAACCCCATGAAAGCCCTGTTACGCATCCATGGTTGTGTCCAGGGCGTGTGTTACCGGGTCTGGGCGATGGAGGAAGCTCAGCGGCGGGGGCTTAAGGGCTGGGTCCGAAACCGCCAGGACGGCACGGTTGAAGCGCTTCTTGCTGGTGCGAAAGACAATGTGACCGACATGATTGCGTCTTGCCGGCTTGGGCCGTCGGCGGCAAATGTCATGGAAATCGAGGTTAAAATAGTCGATGTGGAAATCGGCGAGGCTTTTGAAACGCGTCCTTCGGTGTAACGCGCGGCTTAACGGGCTTCGCCGAAAATGTCCATAAAGGTTGCTTGCAGGGCGGCATCGATTTCCGCCGTTGTTGCGGATACGCCAAGATCGGCAAGGGATGTCACGCCGTAATTCACGTTTGCGATCCCACAGGGAACGATGCCCTGAAAATGTTCAAGGCTGGGGTCGACGTTTAGAGAAATGCCGTGATAGGTGACCCACCGCCGGATACGTACGCCGGTGGCGGCGATTTTATCTTCCCGGCCATCGCCGCGATCGACCCAGATGCCGATGCGTCCTTCCCGGCGTTCCCCACGCACATCAAAGCGGGCAAGGGTGTGGATGGCCCATTCCTCAAGGTTTCGGACATAGGCGCGCATATCGGCGTCTCGCCGTTTCA
>CAYTAE010000257.1:0-1917 GCA_964435655.1 uncultured Rhodospirillaceae bacterium | reverse complement strand
TTGACTTTTAGGACAATACGTCAAAGTTTTCAGGAGGCTCCGGCCTGACGCGACCGCTTTTCGCTGTGCGGTTGTGCGGGTGACGGTGCTTTGCCGCTCTTGCCCAGACCACTCCATCGCGCCAGGGCGCGCAGCAGTTTTTCCTCATCGATGGGTTTGGAAACATAGTCGTCCATGCCTGCCTCAAGGTAGCTTTCACGGTCCCCCTTCATGGCGTTCGCCGTCAGTGCAATGATCGGGATGGTGGCAATTTCGCCGGGAAGCGCCCTTATTTTCGCCGTTGCTTCCAGCCCCCCCATTTCCGGCATCTGCACGTCCATAAGAATGAGGTCATAGGGAATAGTCTGGACGGCCTTCACGGCCTCAATGCCATTGGCCACCGCATCCACGCGATGCCCTTTCTTTTGCAGCATCAAGCAGGCCAGCAACTGGTTGACCTGGTTGTCTTCGGCCAGAAGGATGCGCATCTGCCGCGTGGGTTGTACGACGGCATCGTCCCCATTCTCACCCACTGGTTTTTTCTGGATTGCGGCGTCCGTATCTTCATGATTTTCCACCACCGGGCCGCCGAACAAATTGGCAATCGTGTTAAACAAAACGGATTGCCGCACCGGCTTCGTAAGACAGGCATCGAACCCAATGGTGCGAAAATGGGCGACGTCGCCGGCGATCCCCATCGAGGTCGCAAGCACAAGCTTTGCCCCGTCAAAGGCCCGGCGCGCACGAATTTGCCGGCCCAATTCCTCGCCATCGATGCCCGGCATCATGTGATCGAGAACAATCAGATCGAAGGGCGTCTTTTTCGCCATTTCCTCCGCAAGAACCGCCAACGCCGCTTCGCCACCCTCCGCGCAATGGACGCTCATGCCCCAGGATTCAAACTGCTTGCGAAAGATGCGCCGGTTCAATTCGGAATCATCAACCACCAGCGCGTGCAATTCCGCAAGGTCTTCCAACGGAACAACCTTCTCCCTGTCCTTTCCTGCTCGCTGCCCAAGGGCAATCTCGAACCAGAAATTGCTACCTTCTCCAGGCACGCTTTCGACTGCAATTTTGCCCGCCATCAGCCGGACCAGCTGCCTGCAAATCGCCAGGCCAAGTCCGGTGCCACCATAGCGGCGCGTCGTCGAAGAATCGGCCTGGGTAAATTGTTCAAACAAATGCCCTTGCGCTTCTTTGGGAATGCCAATGCCGCTGTCGATCACTTCAAAGCGCAGGGTTAAGCCTTCGACCGTTTGTTGCACAACGTTCACGCTTACCGCTACGGATCCCGTCTTCGTGAATTTGATCGCGTTGCCGGCAAGGTTCATCAGAATCTGACGCAACCGGCTTGGGTCACCACGAGCAAAGGCAGGTACGTCCGGTGCAAAGAAGGTAACAAAATCAATGCCTTTCCCGGTGGCCTGCGGCCCCAGCAACTCGGCGACATTTTCAACCACCTCAATCAGATCAAAATCCACAAGTTCAAGCTCAAGCTTGCCGGCTTCCAACTTGGAAAAATCCAGGATGTCGTTGATGATCGCCAACAGGCTGTCAGCAGATTTGCGAACGGTTTCTGCATATTGACGCTGTTCATCGTCCAACTTTGTCCCCAGCAAAAGACCCGCCATGCCGATCACGCCGTTCATGGGCGTACGTATTTCGTGACTCATCGTGGCAAGAAATTCCGACTTTGTCCGCGTCGCCCCTTCGGCCGCCTCCTTCGCGGCATGCAGGGCTTCTTCAGCCTGTTTGCGCGCCGTACTATCGGTCACAATTCCGGTGAAGATCCGCTTGTTGCCCTCGCCCAGAATGGCCTCACTGATGGCCAAATGCATCGGAAAGCAGGTGCCGTCCTTGCGCTGGCCTTCAACCTCGCGGCCGATGCCCATGATCTTCCTCTCGCCCGTTTTCAGGTAATGCTTCAGATAGCCATCG
>CAYTAE010000256.1:0-1955 GCA_964435655.1 uncultured Rhodospirillaceae bacterium | reverse complement strand
CGTGCTGACTTGCTCGCGTCTGTGCAGGCCCGAAGCATTACGAAATTGCGTGTTTTTCATGCCCAGGCGCTTTGCCATTTCGTTCATGCGTTTGACAAAGCCGATTTCGCTTTCGGCGACCGCTTCCGCCAGGACGACAGCGGCATCGTTTGCCGATTTCGTGACCAGGGCCAGGATTGCCTGTTCGGTGGTGATCTGCTCTCCTTTGTGCAGGCCCAGGCGTGAAGGGCGCTGCCGGGCGGCGTGGGCGGAGGTTTTCAGGCGCGTCTGGGGAAGGAAAACCTGCTCTTGTAAGCCCTTGAAGGTGAGGTAGAGCGTCATCATCTTTGCAAGGGAGGCCGGGGGAGCCGCTTGGTCAATCGCACTGGCATGGAGGATAGCGCCCGTGCCGGCATCAAGAACGATCGCCGCCGTCTCGCCCGCCCAGGCCGTTTGCCACAGCCCCGCCTGGGACAGGCATAAGCTGACAAACAAGGTAAGGCTTGCAACGCGGCATTTTTTGAGGAAGCGGGGCATGCCTGTTTTCCGGCCATTCCAGAGGGTTTGCCGGATTTCGGCAGGTTGGCAGTCAAGAAGCAAAGGTGGCGGGGTAGGCTTAATTTTTGCTTAAATTACAGTGTCCATACTGATTTCTGGTTCCGGTTTGTATGGCCTGAGAAAAGGTAATAACATGCAATATCATTGCGTTAGGCTGTGGCAAAACAGAGCTGGGCTCTATCGGTGAGACCATGACGGCGAATTTTTCTCAGAACAACGACATGCATGAAGCCCCCGGCGGCGACGTGAAGGCACGGCCCAAGGTAAAGCGACCGTCCATGTATAAGATTTTGATGATAAACGATAATTATACGCCGATGGAATTTGTCATCCACGTTCTAGAAGGCTTTTTCAACAAGGAGCGGAGCGAGGCGACCGAGATTATGTTGCAGGTCCACCAGCAAGGCGTTGGCATCTGCGGCATCTTCACGCGCGAGGTTGCCGAAACGAAGGTGCAGCAGGTTGTCGATTTTGCACGGGAGCATCAACATCCTCTGCAATGCACTTTGGAGAAGGAATAGGCGGTGCTTTCCAGAAAACTTGAACAAAGTCTGCATCGGGCGCTGGCATTTGCCAATGAGCGCAGCCATGAATTTGCAACGTTGGAGCATTTGCTGCTGGCGCTGACCGAGGACCGTGATTCGGTGGCGGTTTTGCGTGCCTGCGGTGTTGATCTTGAGCGTCTTCGACGCGATCTCATCGATTATCTCGACAATGACCTGGCTTTTCTTACCCGCGAGAACGGTGGCGACCCAAAACCGACGGCGGGTTTCCAGCGGGTGCTGCAACGTGCGGCCATCCACGTTCAATCGGCAGGTCGCGAGGAAGTGACAGGTGCCAATGTGCTGGTTTCGATGTTCGCCGAACGGGAATCCCATGCGATCTATTTTTTAAAAGAGCAGAGCATGTCGCGTCTTGATGCCGTGAACTACATCTCGCACGGCATTGCGAAAGTTTCCGAACATACGGAAACGCGCACAATTCGCGGCGTTGAGGACGAAGAAGAGGTCGTTAAGACCGGCTTTGAGGCGCTCGAATCCTATTGTATCAATTTGAATGCAAAGGCACGTGCCGGCAAGGTGGATCCCTTGATCGGTCGCGGATCGGAGATTGATCGTACGATTCAAATTCTCTGCCGACGCAGAAAGAACAACCCGCTTTACGTTGGCGACCCGGGGGTGGGCAAGACGGCGATTGCCGAGGGCCTTGCGCTTTGGATTGTGATGGGCGATGTGCCGGAAGTTCTTCAAAACAAAACAATTTACTCTCTGGACATGGGGGCGATGCTTGCCGGAACGCGCTATCGTGGAGATTTCGAAGAACGTCTTAAGGCGGTGCTTGCTGAGTTGGACTCAATCCCGGGCGCCATTCTGTTTATTGACGAAATTCATACGGTGATCGGTGCCGGCGCGACCAGC
>CAYTAE010000255.1:0-1963 GCA_964435655.1 uncultured Rhodospirillaceae bacterium | reverse complement strand
TGGCGGCTGTGCTGGCGGCTGTGCTGGCGGCTGCGCTGGCAGCGGGCCTCGTTCAAAGCGGGTTTCTTCTCGCGGTTGATCGGATCACGCCGAAAATGGAGAAAATATCGCTCTTAAAGGGGGTAAAGCGGCTTTTCTCCCTTAAGGCGATCATGGAATTCATCAAGGGAATTTCCAAGCTTACCGTCGTCGGTGTTGTTGGTACGCTGCTTGTTCTTCCAGAGTTTGATAATTTGGAAGGTTTTGTCGGCCTTCCGTTGCCTCACGTTCTTGACGTGATTAATTCTTTGGCACTTCGGGTGCTGATCGGCGTACTTGCTACCGTTTCGATTATTGCCGGGGTTGACTATTTGTATCAGCGCTTTGATTTTTTCAAACAAATGCGCATGAGCCGCCAGGAAATAAAGGACGAATTCAAGCAGACGGAAGGCGACCCGATTATCAAGTCGCGCATGCGTCAACTTCGCATGGAAAGGGCGCAACGACGTATGATGGCGGCGGTTCCGGAAGCGGATGTGGTGATTACGAACCCGACACATTATGCAGTTGCGCTTAAATACGACATGGAGGCGATGGCAGCGCCGCGGCTTGTCGCGAAGGGGGCTGATCATATTGCCGCACGCATTCGTGACGTGGCGAAGGAGCATGAAATTCCGATTGTCGAAAACCCCCCTCTTGCTCGGGCCTTGCATGCGGGTGTCGAACTTGACCAAGATATCCCTGAAGATCATTACAAGGCCGTTGCCGAAGTTATTGCCTATGTCATGCGCCTGAAAGGTACGCTGTCGCCTTCTCCAGCGTCCGCCGGTGGGCATTCGTGACCGCTTTATGCTAGAGACTAGGTTGTCGCCGTAAAAGGCGCGCCGTTTCCATCATGAGGAAGCCCGGTGGAAGATAAGTTTGATAAAATGTCCCTTGCGTCGGAGGTGAAGGAACACCTGCCGGCAAGCCAGCCAATTCTGCACCCTGTCTTATGGAGTCTTGCGCTGGTGCTGGCGGTTTTGGGCGCCGCAATTCTTTACCTTCTGGATGTCACCAAGGTTTCCCCGTCGCTTTTTGCCCTCTATGCAGGCGGCGTCTTTGCGCTCTCGTTCTTTTCCCTGGGTCTGATATATGCGGTTTTAAAACGCAAGGCGGATGCGGAAATTTCGGATCGTTTCTGGCGTCATACGCGTGACCGCGTTCCCATTGGCAGGTTGGTGACGGGGCCTTCCGGCGGCATCGTCTTCGTGAACCAAAATTTTTCTGAGATGTTTGCAGTGGTTCCTTTGGACCCGGTGCGTTCCATCGAGAGAAATCTGAGCGGCATTGATGCTGAGCGGTTTCGCCGGATCCGCATGAAGGCCGAGGCCGGGGAAGCGGCCAGTGACGAGATTGCCATCGCCGATCCGGATGGTCTGCAATGGCGAAACCTTTCTGCTTTTCCAGTCGAAAGCATGCCGGGCTATGTCTTTTGGCGGTCTGTCGATACGACGGCCAGGCATGAGATGGAACAGGTAATCCGCGAAGAGCAGGACAAGCTTGTCGATTTTCTGGAGAATGCACCGGTCGGTTTCTATTCGGTTGACGAAAATGGAAAATTTATTTTTGCGAACAACCAGTTTGCCGAATGGCTAGGCCTGTCTTCTTCGGCGCTTACAGCCGGCGGCAAGACGCTTCACGATGTTGTCGATGAAGAAATGCCGGCGGGTACGCCACCATATGATTTCTTTGGTCGCGCGGCACTAGACAGCCGCGGCGAAGTTCGGCTTCCGTGCCGCCGAAGCCAGCGTAAGCGCCCTCCGGCGGCGTGCCCCCGTCGACTGAAGAGATGGGGCAGACGACCTTAACCTCGAGCAGCAGGTGGTGTAATTTGTCGGCAGCGCCGTGACTGACGACCGTGGACTGTCGGAGTCACTTAGCGGCGCGGCATAGCCATACTACGGTAACTTATAGCCTACGATTTGTAGCCTTTTCGTGTTTA
>CAYTAE010000254.1:0-1999 GCA_964435655.1 uncultured Rhodospirillaceae bacterium | reverse complement strand
GGGTTGCGCTGTCGATTTTTTCGTCCACCTGAATCAACGCCAGCGCATTTCCATTCGGTGCCTTACGGCCAAGGTGAAAGGTTGCGATGTTCACCCCATTGCGTCCAAGCACGCCACCCAGATTGCCGATAAACCCTGGCTTGTCCTGGTTGATCACGAAAAGCATATGCGGGCCCAATTCGGCCTCAACAGCAATGTCATCGACCTGGACGACACGCGGCTTGCTGCCGCCAAAGAGAGTTCCGGCCACGCTGCGCGTCTGTTTCTCGGTCTTGACGACCAGACGGATAAGCGTCTGATAGTCTTCCTCGCGTTCATGGCGCACTTCGCTTACGTCGATTTCGCGTTCGCGCGCAATCGTCGGCGCGTTCACCATGTTCACCGATTCCATCAGCGGCGCCAACAGCCCCTGAAGCACAAGCGCTGTCAGTGGCCGCGTGTTCAGTTCCGTCACCTGGCCGGCATATTCGATGGTGACCGCCTCAAGGCCCGTCTGGGTCATCTGCCCGGCAAAACTTCCCAATTGCTGGGCAAGGGTCATGTAAGGGCGAAGCCGCACCGATTCCTCTGCCGTAACCGACGGCATGTTGATCGCATTCGTAACCGCCCCGGTCAAAAGGTAATCCGCAATTTGCTCGGCAACCTGAATGGCCACATTCTCCTGCGCTTCCGACGTCGAAGCGCCAAGATGCGGCGTGGCGATCACTTTCTCCATTCCAAAGAGGACGTTCTCACGGGCAGGCTCTTCCGAGAAGACATCGACGGCAGCCCCGGCAACTTTCCCACTCTCAATCGCAGCCTTCAAATCCACCTCATTGACCAGGCCGCCTCTTGCACAATTGATAACCCGGACACCCTCCCGCATCTTGGCAATGGCCTCGGCATTTATCAGATTCCGCGTCGCATCGTTCAGCGGTGTGTGCAGCGTGATGAAATCGGCACGGGCAAGCAACGCGTCAAGCTCGACCTTCTCAATGCAAAGGTCCGCTGCGCGGTCGGACCCAAGATAAGGGTCATAGGCCACCACTTTCATCTTCAGGCCCAGCGCCCGGTCCGCCACGATCGCGCCAATGTTGCCGCAACCGATGATGCCAAGGGTCTTGCCGGTGACCTCAACCCCCATGAAACGGGATTTTTCCCATTTTCCAGAATGGGTAGACGCGCTCGCCTCCGGCAGCTGACGCGCCAGGGCAAGCATCAGCGCAATCGCGTGCTCGGCCGTCGTAATCGCATTGCCAAAGGGCGTGTTCATCACAACGACGCCATGCGCGGTTGCCGCTGGCAAATCAACGTTGTCGACACCGATGCCTGCACGGCCAACCGCCTTCAAATTTGACGCAGCCTCCAGAATCTCCGGCGTAACCTTCGTTGCCGAACGAATGGCAAGACCGTCATATTGACCAATGCACGCCTTTAACTCATCGGGCGTCATTCCGGGCTTGTAATCAACGTCCAGGCCCCGCTCACGGAAAATTTCCTCGGCGCGGGGGCTCATTTTGTCAGAAATTAAAACTTTGGGCATGGCATATCCGTTTACGCGTTCGCTTTTGTTTCGGCAAAGGCCCAGTCCAACCAGGGAAGCAGCGCCTCAAGATCGGCCTTCTCGACGGTGCTTCCCGCCCAGATCCGAAGACCTGGAGGCGCATCGCGATAGCCTCCGATATCGTAGGCCACGTCTTCCTTTTCAAGGGCCGCGGTCAATTTTTTCAAGGCCGCAGACTGTGCGTCCGAGTCCAGGGCGGTAAACCATGGGTCTTCAATTTTAAAGCACACCGACGTCGAGGATCGGCTTGCTGCGTCCTCCGCTAGAAACCCAACCCACGGCGTCTTTTCAACCCAGGCGGCAAGACAGGCAAGGTTGTCGCGGCTGCGCGCAACCAGCGCGTCCCGGCCGCCAAGGCCTTCCATCCATCGAAGCGCGTCAATCGCATCTTCAACACAAAGCATGGAAGGCGTGTTGATGGTCGCGCCCTTGAAAATCCCTTCAATTAATTTGCCG
>CAYTAE010000253.1:0-2013 GCA_964435655.1 uncultured Rhodospirillaceae bacterium | reverse complement strand
GAGCAAGGCGCAGGGTTCATGGCTGCCACCTATGGCCGTCTCACCGGGAAAGCAGGCGTTTGCCTGGCGACGTTGGGGCCGGGCGCGACAAACTTCATCACCGCAGCGGCTTATGCTCAATTGGGCGCCATGCCGATGATGATGATCACCGGACAAAAACCGATTAAACAGAGCAAGCAGGGGCGGTTTCAGATTGTTGACGTAGTGGCGATGATGAAACCCATTACCAAATTCGCCAAACAAATCGTCAACGGCAAGACCATCCCGAGTTTGGTCCGCGAGGCATTTCGGTTGGCCGAAGAAGAGCGGCCCGGTGCGGTTCATCTGGAATTGCCCGAAGACATCGCTGCGGAACCGGTTGAGGATGCGGCGCTGTTTACCCCCACTGTGCCGCACAGCCCCGCCGCCAACGACCAGGCGATCGCGGAAGCGGTGGCAATGATCCGGACAGCGAAGCATCCTTTGTTGCTGGTTGGCGCGGGGGCAAACCGCAAACGGGTTATCGAAACGCTGGAGACCTTCATCGAGGCTACCGATATTCCCTATTTCAATACGCAGATGGGGAAAGGCGTCATCGGTGGCTACCATTCCCATTACATCGGAACGGCGGCGTTATCCGACGGCGATTACCTGCATTGCGCCATCGACAAGGCCGATTTGGTCATCAATGCCGGCCATGACGTGGTTGAAAAACCACCCTTTTTCATGGAGCACGGAGGCAAGAAAGTAATCCACGTAAACTTCAGTCCGGCCGAAGTGGACGACGTCTATTTTCCGCAGCTTGAAGTGATCGGCGACATTGCCAGCAGCTTCCAGCGCATGGCAGCCGAACTTGGCAAAACGGACGGCCATGATTTCAGCTATTTCATGCGAGTTCGCGACGAAGTGCTGGCGCAAATCAAAGAAGGGTCCGACGATCCGCACTACCCGTTGATCCCTCAACGCATCGTTGCAGATGTACGCAACGTCATGCCGGCAGACGGCATTATCGCCCTTGATAACGGTATGTACAAAATCTGGTTCGCTCGCAACTACCTGACCAAACAGCCCAATACCGTGCTGCTGGACAATGCCTTGGCGACCATGGGCGCAGGGCTTCCTTCGGCAATGATGGCGGCGTTGATGTATCCGGCGCGGCGCGTGATGGCTATTTGCGGCGATGGCGGTTTCATGATGAACAGTCAGGAACTTGAAACAGCCATTCGCCTGAACCTCAATATGATCGTCCTTATCCTGCGCGATAATTCCTATGGCATGATACGGTGGAAGCAGGCCGTGGGCGATTTGCCCGACTGGGGCCTGGAATTTGGCAACCCCGATTTCGTAAAATATGCTGAAAGCTACGGAGCGTCCGGGCATCGTGTCGAGACGACCGAAGCGTTCACATCCATTCTTGAAGAAGCTTTCAAAGCTGGCGGCGTACACGTGGTGGAAGTGCCGGTGGATTACAGGGAAAACCAGCGTGTGCTGATCGACGAATTGTCGAAGCGCGCCTGCGTGATTTAACCCGAACCGGGCAGAAAAAAATGGCAAGCCAGACAGACAAGCTGATCGTCACGCAACCATTTGATGGCAAGGCAATCGCCGAAATTCCGTTGGCGAGTGCGGCCGATGTGGATGCCATGCTGGCGCGTGCGGCTGCGGTTTTCGCGAACCGACGCGGCGTTTTGCCGGCCCATAAACGGATCGAAATCCTGCGACGTCTGGTCAGCCTGTTGCGTGGAAAAATAGACGATTTCGCGCAGTTGATCGCCCGCGAAGGGGGCAAGCCGATCGTCGATGCCCGCATTGAGGCCGAGCGCGCCATGAATGGCATCGAACTCGCTATCGAAGGCATCGGCACGCTCAATGGTCGGGAAATTGCCATGGGTTTGACGCCGGCGGGTGCCGGCAGGCAGGCCTTTACGAAACGCCTGCCCCTTGGAACGGTGGTCGCCGTCAGTGCCTTCAACCATCCCTTGAACCTGATCGTGCATCAAGTCGTGCCGGCCATCGCGGTCGGTTGTCCGGTCA
>CAYTAE010000252.1:0-2077 GCA_964435655.1 uncultured Rhodospirillaceae bacterium | reverse complement strand
TGCTCGCAGGTTTTCAAACCAAGGGTTACGGCAACCGAAACGGTCGATGCGAACGGCCAGCACACCACGACCTATAAGAATTGCGATCCCACCCGCGTTCTCGACGGCGAGGCGCTCTGTTATACGGAAAGTCAGACCGACACCTATTGCTACCGGTCCTTGGGTGACGTCAATTGTTTTACGCGCCCACCCGCCGACAAGCCGGTTTCCATTACAGACGCCACTCCGGAATAAGCATTCGCCCCGGCGACGGCCCCACGCGCACATAATTTTCCCTTGAACTCCCCAGACGTTCCCTATCTTCTATGAAGCCCTGTCTTCATTCGAACGGCCTGTCGCTTCATGTCAAAGAAGAACGTCCTTCGTTCAATCCTGTTTCTGGCTGTCCTCGGCATCGGCTTTCTGGTGGTCCGCGCGACCCTGGACGCGATGAAACCGGAAGAAACGCCGCCGCTTTACCAATTTCTCATTCTTGGGGACAGGACCACGGTACCGCTGAACATCGCTCATCCGAACCGTTGGCCACAGCAGGTGGCAAGCATCTTCCGTGAAGAAAACCATCTGGTGGAGATGCCCCAAATTCTAGCCAAAGTCGGCATGAGCATTACGAAGCTGACGGAAGAAATCACCCGACCGGAATTTCAGGGCCCTTATCACCTTGTGATCGTGCAAATCGGGGCCGACGACATTTCCGCTGGAATGGACCAGGAAACCTATCGGGTAAAATTTTCCAACCTGTTGCGAAAAGCCGTGGCACGCGCAGACAAGGACGACCCGTCTCGCGTCATCGTCCTGTCAATCCCGGACTGGACAGTCATCAAGGAAAAGAAAATAGACAATCGCGAAGCGGTTAAAAAGAAAATTGACCGCTTCAACGCAATCAACATGGAAGAAAGCAGCAATGCCGGCGTACGCTATGTTGACGTGACCAGCCTCTCGCGTCGGGTAACTTTTGACCGTGCCTTCCGCAGCCACGGCCAGAGGAGCCCATCGGAGCGCATGTATAAAATATGGGCGCGAAAAATTTATCCGACGGCGTTGACAGCAATAGGCCGCTAGGGACTTCCGGCTTCTTCTTTCTTACGGTATCTCGAGAACGAGACGGGCATGCTCACCGCCCTGTTCGACCGCTTCCTGAGCCGTGACGATGTTCTCAAATGACAGACATTTCGTGCGATGCGTAAGCGCGCCTTCCGCGCAACACTGATTGATGTCAGCAATCGCCTTCGCCTGAGCGGCATAAGGCAGTTGAAAGACCGCGAAAAGGCGTAAATTTACGTTGCCGAACATCAACGGATAGAAGGGAAGTTTTGGCTCAACCTCTCCCATCGAGGCGTAGGTTGCGATGACGCCATTTGTCTTAAGAACGTTGCATGCCACGTCAAGATTGCTGCCGAAATCCACTTCGACGATCCGGTCAACGCCAAGGCCATCCGTCAACGAGAGAACACGATCGACCACGTTTTCCGTTCGATAATTAATCACGTGGTCCGCGCCCGATGCTGTGGCTAGTTGTGCCTTTTCCTCGCCGCTCACCGTCGCAATCACTTTCGCGCCACCCCATTTTGCAAATTGAATGGCGTAATGGCCAACGCCGCCAGCGCCACCAGTTACCAGGATGACCAACCCCGTTACGAGGCCGTCCGAAAAAACGCCAAAATGCGCGGTCATGGCCGGAATGCCGAGGCAGGCGCCTTCGGGGAAGCTTGTGTTTTCCGCCAAGGAGACAGCCTGGGCCTGGGGGAGCACGACCTGCTCGGCCGCGGTCCCACAAGCACGTTGCCACTGGGCAGCAAAGACCCAGACGCGTTCGCCTATGCGGGTCGCCTTCACGCCCTCTCCCACCGCGTCGATCACGCCAGCGCCGTCACAATGGGGGATGATTTTCGGATAGGCGATTTTTTGACGCAAGCCGCCGCGTGTCTTGACATCAAACGGATTGATGCCGGACGCGTGCAGGCGAACCCGCACCTCGCCGGGACCCGGGCTTGGCGATGGCAATTCGCCAAGTTTTAGAACCTTTCCTGCCGGACCATTTTTTTCATACCATGCCGCACGCATTTTTGATTACGCCTCT
>CAYTAE010000251.1:0-2087 GCA_964435655.1 uncultured Rhodospirillaceae bacterium | reverse complement strand
GCCTTCTCCAGAGGAGGAAACTCTCCTGGCTTGGGGCGGAACGGCTCGGCGGCGCAGCACCCGCGCGGCGGCCGTGATTTCCTCGTCCGTCTCACCGCGGACGCGCAGGCCCATAAGGAAGGCGCCGATTTCAGCCGACGTCGCCGCGCCGGTCATCAAAGCCCGGAAGGCGGCCGCAGCCTCCTTTGCGTCAAGGGTTTTGCCGGTAGCGATTTTTGCCAGCAGGGGTTGAAGCACGCTTTTTCTTTTTGCCATTTCAGGTCTTCTTTACGGCAAGGTTGAGGAAATTCTGAAGCAATTGATGGCCGTTTTCAGAGGCAATGCTTTCGGGGTGAAACTGGACGCCATAAAGGGGCAATTCCTTGTGGGTGAGGCCCATGATGAGGCCGTCATCGGCTTCTGCCGTAATGTCCAGACAATCTGGCAAGGTTTCACGCGCGACGGTGAGGGAGTGGTAGCGGGTTGCCGGGAAGGGGTCGGGAGTGTTTTCAAACAGATCCGTCCCCCGGTGATGAATTTCGCTGACTTTGCCATGCATCGGCACCGGCGCACGAACGATGTCGCCGCCCATGGCCTGGGCGATGGCCTGATGACCAAGGCAAACGCCCAAAATCGGACATTTTCCAGCGGCTGCCCGGATCAGGGCAAGGCAGATCCCGGCCTGGTCCGGATCGCATGGCCCGGGTGAAATGACGATCCCTTCCGGCCCATAGGCCAGGGCTTCATCGACGCTAAGGGCGTCGTTTCGCCGGACCTCCATTTCGGCGCCCAACTCCCCGAAATAGTGATAAAGATTGTAAGCAAAGCTGTCGTAATTATCAATTAATAGAAACATATCATGCTTTTGTACATATAAATTGAATGTAATTTCTTAGTTGATTTCTTGACTTTTTCGCGCAAACCCATCACAAAAACAAGATGACATCCAATGCGCAGGCGCAGCTTACGCCGAATGACCCGGCGAATGAAGGCCGGGAATTGTCCCTTGGCGTAAAAGGGATGACATGCGCCAATTGCGCCGGCCATATCGAAAAAGCCCTTGGGCAGCTTGCCGGTGTCTTTGATGCGCGGGTCAATTTCACGATGGAACGTGCCGATGTCCGTTTCGACCCGGATCGGATTGACCCTGTGGCAATCGTGACGGCCATTTTGGACATGGATTATGGGGTGCCTTTGGCGTCCGTTGCGCTCAGAATTACCGGCATGACGTGCGGAAATTGCGCGCATGCGATCGAAAAAGCGCTGCGGCGCGTCCCCGGCGTTCTTACCGCAAAGATCAATTTGGCGACGGAACAGGCCCTGCTGGAGGTGGCCCAGGGCCAGCTTGACGTGATGGCCTTGCGCAAGGCCGTGACGGTGGCAGGCTATGGCGCCACTTTTATTGATGACCCCGACAACCAGGCATCGGAGCACGAAACCCTTGCTGCGCACCGTCGCCAGCGTTGGCAAACCGGCTCTCTTATCGCCGCCATCCTGCTATCCTTTCCCCTGGCTGCCCAGATGCTGGGCGATTTTGTGGGCCTTGGGTTTCATCTTTCACCGATGGTGCAGATGGTTCTGGCCAGCTTCGTGCAATTTGGCATCGGCTGGCGCTTTTACAGGGCGGCCTGGGTGGCACTTCGCCACGGCAATGGCACAATGGATCAATTGGTCGCACTTGGAACGTCGGCGGCCTACGGGCTAAGCGTCACCCGGGTCCTTTGGCCCGAAGTCGAAGGGGCCGGGGGGCTCTATTTCGAGGCGTCGGCCATCATCCTTACCCTCGTTTTGCTTGGCAAATGGCTTGAAAGCCGCGCCAAGCAGGGAACGTCAGCCGCGATCCAGGCCTTGGTGAAGCTTCGGCCATCGGTGGCGAGGCTCTTGCGAAACGGTGAAGAAGTTGAGGTGCCTATCAATGCCGTGGTGGTCGGGGACGTTGTCCTGCTTCGCCCGGGAGAGCACGTGCCCGTCGATGGCGACATCCTTAGCGGTCAAAGCGAGATCGACGAATCGCTGATTACCGGAGAAAGCCAGCCGGTTGAAAAGAAAGAAGGGGCTTTCGTGACGGCCGGTTCCGTCAATGGGTCCGGGCTACTTCACATCACAAC
>CAYTAE010000250.1:0-2095 GCA_964435655.1 uncultured Rhodospirillaceae bacterium | reverse complement strand
AAAATAAGCAAGGTTCTGCAAGCCGGCGCATTTGTTGTTGCGCTTGGTTTTGTGGGCGGAGCAGCGCTTGCGGAAGAAGTTCCTGAGGGGACAGTCCTGAACGCGTCGAACATCAACAAGCTGATGAAGAGCGGCACGTTCAACGGGGTCCCGATCAAGGACATGCTGACGGAGCGCATGCCGGACATGATCAAGACGTATTCGATGACCTATCCGCTTGGGAAACCGCTTGAGATGCGGTTTGACAAGGGTTGGGTTGCGGAGACGGCCCGCAACAAGGACGTGTTGAAATATGATTCGTCTGCGAAGGACGTTCTCGGCAAAGATTGCGGCTGCGTTGAAGAGTGGAAGGGCGGCATGCCTTTCTCGGACATCAAGCTGGATGACCCCAATGGCGGGGAGAAGTTCATCTGGAACATTTATCTTGGTGAGCCCAGCGGCAACATTACCTATTACAACAAATTCGCCTTCATCTGGATGAACAACAAGGGCGTTGAGCGTATTCAGCATTGGCAGTGGCTGCGTTGGTACAGCTCTGGCCGTTTTGATGGGCTCAGCATTCCGCGTGGGAACATCCGGTACAAGACGATCATCAACTCTCGCTTTCCGAAAGACGTGAAGGGAACGGGCGTTTACTTCGTCCGTTACGACCAGAACGGCAAATACGATGACACCTATGCGTACATTCGCTCGGCGCGTCGTGTCCGTCGTCTTTCTGGTGGTGCGTGGATGGACCCGATTGGTGGTTCCGACTGGCTGAACAGCGATGCGGAAAACATCAACGTGCATCCGTCTTGGTACAAATCGTACAAACTGCTGAAGCGTCAGCCGATCATCCAGGTGCTGCACAGTAATGCACTTGGCAGCTGGAAGCTGAACCAGTCTGGCACGCGGTTTGAACATTTCCCTTATTTCGCACTGGCGAATACGCCGCCATGGGATTTCTCGACCGGCATGCCGGGCATGGATCTCTATGCGCCGTATGAATCTTATGTCGTCGAGGCGATTTCTTACGAAGATCATCCTTACAGCCGGATGAAATGGTACGCACCTGTTGCTTTCCCGCGTGCCCAGTTTGTCGAGGCCTATGACCGTAAAGGTCAGTGGTGGAAGTTCTCGGACTACCATCTCGGCAACATCCCGGGTGAAGATGGCGAATATGTTATGTCTTCAATGGTTGGCCATTTCTGTGACGTGCAAAACCTGCACTGCACGGGGTTCTACATGAACGAAGGCATTCGCTTTAACCCGATTGGGGTTAAAGAGAACGACATCTCGGTTGCACGTCTTGAGAAGGGCGGCGACTAAACCCAAACGACTTGGGTGACGAAAAGAACGCTGGCGGGGCTTTCGGGCCCCGCCAGTTTTTTTATGTTACGATGTCAAAAGAAATCGGCTGGGCAGGTGAAACCACCGACCGGCGGAGGGTCGCAAGGCCTGCCTCTGGAACTTATTTGGAAGGCTGCTCCTCTTCCATAGATGGGGACACGCTTTTCCCATGATGCGCGCACCATTTCTTGCCATGTTGGCCATGCATCCAGCCACCCATATGCCCACGCATCATGCCCGGCCCATGATGGCCAGAAACGGCCATGTACCCACCGGCAAGCACCGGCAGGGCTGCCAACACGAAAAGCCAGATGGCCAGAACCTTGCCGAATTTCTGCAAGCCCCCTTCCGCCTTTCCGGCAACGACAAGAACAAAATAACCGGCCAGAACGGCCAGGGTGGCAAAGATCACTATGCAAAGAAGAAACATCGGTCCTACGCCTCTAATAAATACATTAAAACATTTCCATCCCGATCAAACCTATCAGAACGCCGTCAAGGATGATATGAGAACGCCGGATCACCGGTGCCAGAGGAACCGTCGCCTCGCCACCAAAAGCCATTTTGAAGGCGAACTTTCCTGAAGGATGCTACCCTTGCACGCGTTTTCAAACCGCTACTTTTCAACCGTCCGACAGAGCACACACAACCCGGCGCATAAAATGTCACGACACCATTCGGAGAGCCCGAAATGAAGGCCATAGAAATTACGGAACTGCTAGGTGACGGGATTGGCCCGGAACTGGCGCAAGCCATCCACCGTGTC
>CAYTAE010000249.1:0-2141 GCA_964435655.1 uncultured Rhodospirillaceae bacterium | reverse complement strand
GCAGGTCGAGCACGAGAACGTCAAGAATCCCCCACTGAACTTCGCGAAGGATCTGTTCAATCGCGCGCATGACGATCGGGCCTCGCCAGATGACAGGTTCGCCTGGCTCGACAAGCAATCCAATGGACATGCAGGCGATGCCGTGATTTTCGATGGGGACAAGCGTCTTGCCATCGGGGGAATGGGGTTTGCCGGTCAGGCCCATCATGTGCGGAATGGATGGGCCGAAGATGTCCGCATCCAGGACCCCGACACGCAGGCCGTTCGCCTTGAGGGCAAGGGCCAGATTGACAGCGGTTGTTGATTTGCCAACGCCGCCTTTGCCGGAGGCCACCGCCAGCAACGCGCCCACACCAGGCACTGGCGCAATCGCAGCCGGTCCCTCTGGCGTGCCCGGTGCGTCTTTCGGTGCAGGGTGTGGGGTTTCGGCGCTTGGGGCCGTTTCGGCGGTCAATACGACGGTCGTTGAGAGGATACCGGGAAGATTTTGCACGGCCTTTTCGGCAGCCTTGCGGACCGGTTCGAGCGCTTGCGCCCGGGACGGCGCGACTTCCATGACGATGACGACATTGCCGTCCTTGTTGATGACGTTCGTCACCAGGCCGCTTGCCACGATATCTTTGCTGCTTTTTGAGCCGTTCGCCGGATCGAGAATTTCTCGAAGGGCGTTTTGAATGTCTGGATGATCCGCGATTGCCATTTAATTTTTCTTTCCTTCCCCCTTTGGCCCCTTGCGGGGGTAGCGTTGAGCCATTAAATGCCGTCTATGGAGGCCGTTATTGCGTGGCTATCCAAGCTGTCATATAAGGCTCTGGAGAGGGCTTGAAAAGGCAGGGCCTTTTATGAAGGCAAGGAGAAGTTTACATGTCTTGGTCTAATCAGGGTGGAAATGGCGGTCAGGGCGGTCCTTGGGGCCGTAGACCCAGTGGTTCGCAGCCACCGGATATTGAGGATTTGCTGCGCCAGGGTCAGGACCGATTCCGGAACATGTTCCCGGGTGGCAGCCGCCGGGGTCTTGTGCTTGCCCTGTTTGTTGTGATCGGCATTTGGCTTTCCAGTGGTTTTTATCGGGTGCTTCCCGATGAGCAGGGGGTCGTTCTCCGCTTTGGCGAATGGATCCTGCCGACAAAACCACCAGGGCTTCACTACCACCTTCCTTATCCGGTCGAGCAGGCTGTGACGCCGAAGGTTACGCGCGTCAACCGTATTGAGGTGGGCTTTCGCTCGGCGGCCGATTCCAGAAACACCGGCGTGTTGCGGGAAGTGTATGAAGAAAGCCTGATGCTGACAGGGGACGAGAACATCGTCAGCGTTAACTTCACGGTCTTCTGGGTTATCAGCGATGCCGGAAAGTTTCTCTTCAACATTCGCAGTCCCGTTGAAACGGTGAAAGCCGCCTCCGAAAGCGCCATGCGCGAGATCGTCGGGCAAAAGCCGATTGCGCGCGCCTTTGCCGAAGGGCGCCAGCAGATTGAGCAGGAAGCGCATACTCTTTTGCAGGGAATTTTAGATTCGTATGAGTCAGGCATTCATATTACGCAGGTTCAGTTGCAGAAAGTCGACCCCCCTGGGGAGGTGATCGACTCCTTCCGCGACGTGCAGCGCGCGCGTGCCGATCTTGAGCGGAAACGTAACGAGGCGGAGACCTATCGAAACGACATCATTCCAAGAGCGCGCGGCGCAGCCGAAGCAAAAATCCAGGAAGCCGAGGGTTATCGGCAGGAAATCATTGCTCGCGCTCAGGGTGACGCAAGCCGTTTTCTCGCGATTTACGAGGAATACCGTAAGGCGGAAAAAGTCACGGAACAGCGGCTTTATCTGGAAACGATGGAAGAGATTTTTGGTAACGCCGAAAAAGTCATCATTGATTCGGGCGCTTCTGGAAGTGCCGGTGTCGTTCCTTACCTTCCGCTTCCCGAAGTGCAGAAGCGAATAAAAGGCGATAGCGGGAAGGGAGGCGCAGAATGAAGAAAAATCTCACGCTTGCCTTGATGGGAGGCATCCTTGTTGCCATCATTGTGGGGTTGAATGCGATCTTTATCGTCCATCAGACCCAACAGGCGATCGTTCTTCAGTTTGGTGATCCAAGGCGCGTGATCGAGGGTCCGGGGCTGAAGTTTAAAATCCCCTTCATTCAGGAC
>CAYTAE010000248.1:0-2187 GCA_964435655.1 uncultured Rhodospirillaceae bacterium | reverse complement strand
TCCGGTTTCACCCATGGACGGGAATTTGCCCGCCCCCCCATAGAAAGGCAACAGGGATCGCGGCTTGACCCGCAAAGAATCTTAGGACTTAATTCTTAATATTGCCGCTCTTATTGTGAAACGTCCCCGGGATGCCAAGGGTCGAATTGCCAATCTCTATAAGACCTATCCGGCCATCGACCCCACGGATCTGCTTCCAAAACGGACTTGAGGGGCTATCGGCTTGCGGGCATTCTAGGCACGTCACCCGTCCCTCTCTCCGAAGGCCGTCCCACCCATGACGACAATTTCAGAAACCCTCGGTAAATTTGCCGTCAACCTTCGGGACGACGCTATCCCGCCAGAGGTCCGCGCACGCGCACGCGCGCTTATCCTCGACGCGGTCGGCATCGCACTGGCCTCCAACCACTTTGATTTTGCGGCAAAGACTCTGCGCGGGTTGCACGCGCTTTCCGCCGATGGCACCGCGCCCGTCATCGGCAGAACCGAACGGCTGTCCCTGCGCGACGCCGCCATGATGAACGGGCTGCTGATCCACGGGCTCGATTACGACGACACCCATGTTGCAGGCATCGTCCATCCAACGGCCAGCGCCTTTCCCGCAGCCCTTGCCGCCGCCACCCTGGCCGGCGCGTCTGGACGCGAAATGCTGACCGCTTTCATCCTCGGCATCGAGGCCAGCGCTCGCATCGGCGCGGTGGCGAAGGGCGGCTTCCATCAGGTGGGTTTCCACCCCACCAGCGTCGCCGGCATTTTCGGCTGCACGCTGATCGCGGGCCGGCTTTTCGGACTGAACGCGAAGGAATTCGCCATGGCCCAGGGGGTTGCGCTCAGCCTTGCCTCGGGCAGCATGGAATTCCTCGAAGACGGCGCCTGGACAAAACGTCTGCATCCGGGTTGGGCGGCATCCTCAGGACTGACCGCCGCCATGCTGGCAAAGCACGGCTTTGTCGGCCCCGGTCAAGCCTATGAGGGGCGTTTCGGCCTCTACAAATCCCACCTTGGCCCGGAAGATAAAAATGCCGATTACAAAATTGCGACGGCGGATTTAGGAAAAATATGGGAACTTCAGAACGTCGCGACAAAACCCTACCCGGCCTGTCACTTCACCCATGCCTGCATCGACGCCGCCATCGCGTTGCGCAACGCGCCGAATTTTCGGGCAGAAGACATCGCACATATTCGCGCCCTGGTGCCAAAGGAAGTGATCACAACCGTCTGCGAACCGCTTGCCAACAAGCAAAGCCCCGCCAATGCCTATGAGGCTCAGTTCAGCGTCCCTTATCTGACGGCCCTTGGCTTCCTGCGCGGACACTTTGGCTTGAACGATCTGGAGCCGGACGCCCTTGGCGACCCCGCCATCCTTGCCCTGGCCAAAAAGGTGGATTACGAAGCCGACCCGAATTCAGGTTTCCCGAAATATTATTCCGGCGAATTGATCGTCACCCTGAAGGATGGCAGCCATGTTTCCCACCGCGAACATCAGAACCGGGGCTGTGCCGACCGTCCCTTAACGATGGATGAAATTCGCACCAAGTTTCTGGAAAATGCTGCAATGACCACGAATGCAGCACGAAGCGAGGCCATGGCCGCCAGCATCGAGGCCATCGAGGATTGCGAGCGCGCCGCCGATCTCGGCGAAGCCCTCGCCGGGTAGTGGCGAAACAACCCATGACGAACGGGAAAGAACGCGACCCGATCCCGACCGGCGATCTGCGGCGGCCGGTTGCGGCCTGGTGCCTCTACGACTGGGGCAATTCCGCCTTTCCAACGATCATCCTGACCTTCGTCTTTGCCCCCTATTTTACCCAGGCCGTCGCAGCTGACCCGGTAACGGGAACGGCCCTTTGGGGGCAGACGCTCACCCTTTCGGCGCTTCTGGTCGCCGTACTCAGCCCGTTCCTCGGCGCTTTTGCCGACAAGAGCGGCCGGCGCAAGCCATGGCTTGGTTTCTTCAGCGCCCTGGCCTGCCTTGCAACCGCAGGCCTGTGGTTTGCACGTCCCATGGTCGATGATATTTTTTTCGCCCTCGCTCTACTTGCCGTCGCCAATCTTGGCTTTGAGCTGGCCATCGTTTTTTACAATTCCATGCTGCCATCTTTCGTGCCGCGCCGCCTGCTTGGACGCGTTTCCGGCTGGGGCTGGGGCATTGGCCGCTACACAAAGTGGCCCACAGCGGCCAGGGGG
>CAYTAE010000247.1:0-2191 GCA_964435655.1 uncultured Rhodospirillaceae bacterium | reverse complement strand
GGACAACCAACCGCCGCGATCACCACAGAGATTGAAGAAAAAGCGCACGCCCTTGGCTTTGACGCGGTGGGTTTTCTTGAAGCCGTGACGGAACCCGCACGCAGCCGCAACCTTCGGCATTTTCTTGAAAACAGCTATCACGGCGACATGGCATGGCTGGCCCGCGACCCGGAGCGCCGCGCCAACCCAACGGCTCTTTGGCCAGACGCGCGCAGCGTCATTTCCCTGGGCATGAATTATGCGCCCGCTGCCGCCCCACTTGCCAATCTTGCCCATGGCGACATTGGCAATATCAGCGTCTATGCCCGAGGCGCGGATTACCACAAGCTCATCAAAAAACATCTGAAACAATTGGCCGGATGGGTCGCCACGCGCTTTGATTGCGAGGTCAAAGTCTTTGTCGACACCGCCCCCGTGATGGAAAAATCCCTGGCTGAAAAAGGTGGCCTCGGCTGGCAGGGAAAACATAGCAACCTTGTTTCAACGCAATTCGGTTCCTGGCTTTTCCTGGGCGAAATTCTGACCACCCTCTCCTTTCCACAAGCGACCCTTCCAAAAATCGCGCCGGAACGCGACCGTTGCGGCACCTGTCGGGCCTGCCTGAACGCCTGCCCGACACAGGCGTTTCCAAAGCCCTATGAACTGGACGCGCGGCGCTGCATCTCGTATCTGACGATTGAACACAAAGGCATCATCCCCCGTGAATTCCGCAAAGCGATGGCCAACCGCATTTATGGCTGCGACGATTGCCTTGCCGTTTGCCCGTGGAACAAATTCGCCCGCCAGACAAAAACCCTGGCCTTTCTTCCCCGGGCCGAACTGCTAGCGCCAAAACTTGTTGAACTTGCAGCCCTGGACGAAGCCGCCTTTCGTCAATATTTTGCTGGAACACCGATCCGGCGCGTCGGGTGGGTGCGCTTTCTGCGCAATGTTTTGATCGCCCTTGGAAATTCCGGGGCGCGCGAAAGCCTTCCCGCCGTCGAACGCCACCTTACTCATGCCGAGCCCCTTGTGCGCGGCATGGCCGTCTGGGCCCTTGGCCGATTGCTGGACGAAAAAGAGTTTGCCGAAAACCGTGCGCGGCATGCGGGCAGCGAAACGGACGCGGATGTGCGTGCGGAGTGGGAAGTTTGAAAGAAACCGACCGCCTGGACCATTACGATTTTGACCTGCCGCGCGAGCGGATCGCGAAACGACCCATCTCGCCACGCGACCACGCGCGCCTGCTCGTCGTTGATGGCGCAAATCGCGATTGCACAATGATGGATTTGCCCGACCTTCTCGAACCGGGCGATCTTCTTGTTTTCAACGACACTCGGGTCCTGCCGACGCGGCTTTTCGGCCAACGAAAAACCGGCAAAGTGGAAGTGACACTCCACAAGGCACTGGCACCCGACCATTGGTTAGCCTTTGCCAAACCCGCTCGAAAATTAAAAATTGGCGACCGGCTGGACTTTGCCGAAGGTCTTTCCGCAACGATTACAGAAAAACGTGAGGGCGGCGAGATTTGCCTGCACTTAAGCCATGGCGACACGGCGTTGATGGCCATTCTGGAACGGATCGGGCGGTTGCCACTGCCGCCTTATCTTCGCCGCGCCCAGGGGTCGGACGCCAGGGACCGCGAAGATTATCAGACAATCTTTGCCAAAATCCCCGGTGCCGTGGCCGCACCGACCGCCGGGCTGCATTACACCGATCGCCTGTTGGACGCGCTGGCCGCGCGCGGCGTGCGCAAAACGACCCTGACGCTGCATGTCGGCGCCGGCACCTTTCTTCCCGTCACCACCGACAATTTGGCCGAACATCAAATCCACAGCGAATGGGGCACCCTTTCCCAAGCCACGATTGACGCCATTGCCGAAACCCGCGCGCGCGGCGGGCGCATCATTCCGGTGGGAACCACATCGCTGCGGCTTCTTGAATCGGCCGCCGCCCCGGACGGAAGCCTGCGCCCCTATACGGGCGAAACGTCCCTTTTCATCAAGCCGGGCTATCAATTTCGGGTGGCGGATCTTCTGCTCACAAATTTTCACCTTCCACGCTCGACCCTTTTTGTGCTCGTTTGCGCTTTTGCCGGAAGAGCGCGCATGGGGGACGCCTATGCGCATGCGATCGTTGAAAAATACCGTTTCTTTTCTTACGGAGATTGTTCGTTGCTGGTGCCGGAGACGAAATGATGCGATTTGAAATC
>CAYTAE010000246.1:0-2201 GCA_964435655.1 uncultured Rhodospirillaceae bacterium | reverse complement strand
TTGATTCAAAGGCGATTCTTCTGTTTTTTTCTTTGACCTCGCCGCGTCCTTTCCCCATCCTCCCGCCATGAGCGACACAAAACCGTACACGCGCAGCGACATTCAAATCGGCGACTGCATCTCACAAATGAACGCAATGGCGCCGGGTTCGGTCGACATGGTGTTCGCCGACCCGCCTTACAATCTGCAACTTTCGGGTGATTTGCGGCGACCAAACGACAGCCTTGTCGATGGAGTCAGCGACGACTGGGACAAATTTGCCACCTTTGCCGCCTATGACGAGTTTACGAAAAACTGGCTTATGGCCGCGCGGCGGGTTCTGAAAAAAGACGGCACACTTTGGGTCATCGGCAGCTATCACAATATTTTCCGGATTGGCACACAGCTTCAGGACATCGGCTTTTGGATTCTGAACGATGTCGTCTGGCGCAAGACGAACCCGATGCCGAATTTCCGGGGACGGCGCTTCACCAATGCCCATGAAACCCTGATCTGGTGTGCGCGCGAAAAGGAAAGTCGCTACCGTTTCAATTATGACGCCATGAAGGCGTTGAACGAAGGCCTGCAAATGCGCAGCGACTGGCTGCTTCCTATCTGCAACGGCAAGGAACGTCTGCGCCAGGACGGGTGCAAGGTGCATCCAACTCAAAAACCCGAAGCCCTGCTTTACCGCGCAATCCTTGCAGCGACACAGCCGGGTAATGTGATCCTCGATCCCTTCTTTGGAACGGGCACGACCGGGGCCGCCGCCAAAAAACTGGGCCGCAATTTTATCGGCATCGAGAAAGACCCGGTTTATGCAGAATTCGCCCGGGAACGCATCGAAGCCATCACGGCCGTGACCGACCCGGAATTGCTGCACACACCATCGAAACGGAACGAACCCCGAATTCCCTTCGGCTCGCTTGTCGAACGCGGCCTGCTGGCACCCGGGGATCTTTTGTTTGATGCCCAGCGGCGCTTTCACGCAAAAATCCGCTCGGACGGCGATCTCAGTTTCATGGACCAGCGCGGCTCCATCCATCAGATCGGCGCCCTCGTCCAGGGCAGCCCGTCCTGCAATGGCTGGACATTCTGGCATTACCAGTCGAACGAAGGCCCGACGCTGATCGACACGTTGCGCCAGCGCTTGCGCACAGAACCCCGTTAGAAAACCCGAAAAACCCCACCGCAAGCCAACGGCCCCGACCCACCGGCACGGCAATCACGCAAAAAGAAGTGTTGTTTCCCAAGCGGTTAGGGAACGCTCATCCTTAAAGCTTTATTAACCATTTACTCGTCTAATGGTTGCGTGAAAAAGAAACAATCCATCTTATAACGTGTGTATGCACAACCCGATGTCCTGGGAACAAACGACGAATAAAAAGATCAAAGGGGGCATGATCCCATCGGACAGGGACCGGACCAAGGAACCGGGCCATGAGAAATGTAAAAGCCATTCCCTTAAGACCCCGCGCGCGGAAAACGCAAACGCACATTGCCCGCGCACCAATCCAACGCCTGCCGGGCGCAGCAGAGCCGACATCGATTTTCGCAAAAGGCGACGCGGCCACACGGCACCCGGGCGCGCAGGGCCACGCGACGGACGCCCGCTCGCCACATATCCTTGTCGCTGACGACAACGCGGCCATGCGGGACATTGTGCTCACAATCCTGCGCGTTGCCGGATTTAAAGCCCATGGTGTCGACAATGGCGCCGACGCCGTCGAGGCCGTGCGACAGAGAAATTGTGACCTTGTTCTGATGGACATCGAAATGCCAGCAATGAACGGCCTTGACGCAAGCCTGGCCATTCGCGCCCTTGCCAGCGAAAAGCGCCAATTGCCCATCATCGCTTTTACCGGAAATGTCACACCTGCCGACCAGGAAAGTTTTTACCAGGCGGGCATGAACGATTTTGCGGCCAAGCCGATCGCCGCCCATGAATTGATCGCGCTGATCGAACGCTGGACAAATGGTGGGGACGCCATCGTGGAAAAACAGCAAAACGACCCCCCGCTTCTTGAGCCGGGCATGCTTGCCGACCTTGAAGCGATGATCGGAATGGAATCGACGATTGACCTTCTGGTTCTTTTTGACGAAACCGCCGGCACCCACGCGGACGCCATGGGCCGGGCCGTAAAAAAACGCGACATAGACACGCTGTCCAAAAATGCCCACGACTTGAAAAGCGTCGCTGGCAATTGCGGCTTTTCCAGATT
>CAYTAE010000245.1:0-2204 GCA_964435655.1 uncultured Rhodospirillaceae bacterium | reverse complement strand
GACGCCGTGCTGACCTACCGCCTGGCCGATGGCAGCGAAGGCACGCGCCACCTGACCATCGCGTCGCGGAATTTCCCCACCGAAAAAATCAATGGCTTGCCCGCCGACAAGGTCACCCCTGATGCAGACAAACTTGCGCGCATCCGCGCGGAAGGGGCCCTCCTTGCAAAAGCCCGGCGTGGCGATCATGACGAGGCGTTCTTCGTGGACGGCTTTTCCTGGCCGGCCCTGGGGCGGATCAGCGGTATTTACGGCAGCCAGCGCATCTTAAACGGCGTGCGCCGAAGCCCCCATTCCGGCACCGACATCGCCGCACCAAGGGGGACCCCGGTGACGGCCCCAGCAGATGGCATCGTCGCCCTTCGCCATCTGGACATGTTTTTTACCGGCCAGACCCTGGTGCTCGATCACGGCCACGGGCTTTTCACGGTCTACGCCCATCTTGACCGCATCGACGTTGCGGAAGGGGACCGGGTCAAAAAAGGCGACCCGATTGCCACCATCGGCGCAACCGGGCGGGCAACGGCACCACATCTGCATTGGGGCATCAGCTGGTTTGGGATCGCCCTTGACCCCCAAAGCGTGGCCGGGGCGATGCCTGCCGTTACGAAGGCCCGCTAGCGCCTTCCTTCTTTTCCAGAAAGGGGCGAAGCAGGATCTCAAAGGCGGCCCGGTCTTCCCATTCGATATGGACCGGCAGGGCGTGAACGCGCGCGCGCGCATTCGGCGGCAGCCGCATGGCATCCTTCACCGTCGTAACCGGCAGCGCTTCCAGACTTGTCGCCTCGTCAAGCAACGCGTCGATCTCTCCATCCCGATAGGGGTGATGATCGGCAAATTCCCGGGTCCCGACAATTTCAAGGCCGGCCGCGCGTAAGCTTTCAAAAAATTTCTCCGGGCGGCCAATGCCGGCAAAGGCCAGCACGCGGCGGCCCTTTAATTGAGAGAATTCCGGCCCCGGCGCAAGGCGGGCGCGAAGGATGGGAAGCCCAGACGCCCGACCGTCTGCAACCCCGGTCCGGTCCGGACCGATAAGGACGAGGCCGGCAGCCCGGCGAAGCCCCCGGCCAATCGGCTCACGCAAAGGCCCCGCCGGCAGCAGGCGCCCGTTGCCAAAGCCAAAACCGCCATCGACGACAATCAGGGAAAGGTCCTTTTCCAGGGTTGGGTTTTGCAGGCCATCGTCCAGGATCAGGCAGGTCGCCCCAGCCACCTCCGCCGCCCGGGCCGAAAGGGCCCGGTTGCCACCGACCCAGGTTGGTGCGGACGCCGCCAGCAACAACGCCTCATCGCCCACCTCGCTGGCGTCCTGGCGGTCAGGCTCTACCAAAACAGGCCCCTTGGCACTACCGCCATACCCGCGACTGAGCAAATGCGGCGCGCCACCCTGTTCCTTGAAATATTCAGCAATTGCAATGGCTACAGGCGTTTTTCCAGTGCCACCAACAACCAGATTGCCAACACAGATTACCGGTATGGAAGATCGGTATGGCCTTGCAAAGGCCCGGCGAAGCCACCCCCCGGCGGCCCATAGACCACCGAGCGGGGCCAGCGCCATGGCGCGCCAGCCACCCGCCTGCCAGAAAAGCGGGCTACGCATCCGACCTCGCTTTGGCGGCATCGACGGGGACGAGGCCGAGGTCATCAAGATAGGGCCGCAGCCGTTCAAACACGCGATCCAGCACACCCGCCTCCCCGGCCGCAATCTGCTTTGCTGCGTTCGCCATGCGCTGGCCCCGCTCTGGCATTTCCAGAAGCGCCGCCACCGCGGCAACCAGGGCATCCCCATCGGTAACGCATTCCGCCGCACCGGCAAGTTTAAGGGCCTCGGCAATGCGGGCGAAATTCTCGACATGGGGCCCGTGCAAAATCGCGCAATCCAGCCGCGCCGGCTCCAACAGATTCTGCCCCCCATGGGGGACCAGCGAACCCCCAACAAAGGCAATCGGTGCCAGACGATAGAAAAGGCCAAGTTCTCCCAAGGTATCGGCAAGGTAGATGTCCGTCGCTGGCGTCAGGGCCTCGCCCCCGGCGCGCCGGGCGACGCAAAGGCCCTCGGCACGGAACCTTGCTGCCATCTTCACACCCAGGGCCGGGTGACGCGGCACCAGAAAGGTGAGAAGCTCCGGATGGGCCGTTTTTAATTTGCCATGCACCTGGGCGGCAAAACGCTCCTCGCCGGGGTGCACACTGGCCGCAAGCCA
>CAYTAE010000244.1:0-2205 GCA_964435655.1 uncultured Rhodospirillaceae bacterium | reverse complement strand
GGAGGCTTTGATCGGCTCGGCCTTTGTCCTTGCCGCTTCGCTGTCCATACTGGTTATGGCTGGCGATCCGCATAGCGGCGAACAGATGACAGATATTCTAGCTGGGCAAATCCTTTGGATTACCTGGCATGATCTGATGATTTATAGCCCTGTGTTTCTGCTGGTGGTTGGCCTGTGGACCTTTTTCAAAAGGCACAGAGCGCGTTTGTTTTACATCCTGTTCGCCCTGACCATTCCGTTTTCTGTTAATCTAATCGGCGTTTATCTGGTCTTTTCCAGCCTGATCCTGCCAACCCTTGCGACAGTCAAAATGGATAAAAATAGACATTTGGCTAGCTACGTTCTCTCCATAGCCGCGTTTGCTTTTGGCCTGATTGGCTCTTACTTTTTGGATATGCCTTCCGGCCCTGCCATTGTTGTGGCGATGTTTGGCACAGCCCTTCTTTTTTGGCTTCCAAAACACAGGCGTTCCCTCTAAATCGCGAGAGGGGCGCGAAATCACAGCATTTTTCCCCATATGACGGCTAGCGGAAGACGACGGTCTTTTTTCCATGCAGAAGAACGCGGCGTTCAAGGTGATAGCGCACGGCGCGTGCCAGCACGACACTTTCGATGTCCCGGCCGACATGGATGAAGTCCTTGATCGTGCCAGCATGGTCTACGCGCTCGACTTCCTGCTCGATGATCGGCCCTTCGTCAAGATTTTGGGTGACATAATGCGCCGTTGCGCCAATCAGTTTCACGCCGCGTTCGTGAGCCTGCTGATAGGGTTTCGCGCCTTTAAACCCCGGAAGGAAGGAATGGTGAATGTTGATGATGCGCCCTGGCAGCCTCAGGCAAAATTCCGGCGTCAGAATTTGCATATAGCGCGCAAGAATGATGAATTCGGCACCGCTTTCCTCGATGAGGGCCAGAATTTTCGCCTCCTGCTCACCTTTTGTCTTTTCGGTAACCGGAAAATGGTGAAAAGGAATGCGATGCCAGCTGGCAAGATCAGCCAGATCCGGGTGATTTGAAACGATCGCCGGGATGTCCATCCCAAGCGCCCCCGTCCGATAACGGTAAAGCAGATCGTTCAGGCAATGGTCGAAACGCGAAACCAGGATGAGGGCTTTTGGACGCATACTGGCGTCATAAATCTCCCAATCCATCTGGAACGGCTTGGCGATCTCGGAAAATTTTGCAACAAGCGCCGCCTGGGCAGGCGTCTTGGCCCCACGCAAATAGACCGTCCGCATGAAAAACTGCCCGGTTTTCATGTCACCAAAATGGGACGATTCGGCAATAAAGCAGTCCTGATTTGCCAAAAAGCCGGCAACGGCGGCGACAATCCCCGTCCGATCCGGACAGGCAATTGTCAGGATGAAGCGCTCTTTTTCAAAATCCATTGCCAATTTTCCTTCTTCGACGCCTTTCAGGAGCCAGGAGCTTGGCTTAACCCTGTAGTGGCAAGCTTGACAAGAGGTAAACTCGAACCCGATTCTCCCATTTGGGGGCCTGAAACTGTTTCCCCGGGCGACCAAAATAGGCATACTTGAACAGGGTCGCCGCCATGTGCACGACCCAAAAAGAAAAGTCTTTAGGGAGGAAAATCGATGACGACCACCAAGACAGAGCGCGGGATTCTAACAACAGAGCCCCAGAGCCACGATGTTGTGGACGCCGCCCTTTTCAATCCGGTTCCGAACAATGGCCGCCGCAGCTTTCTCAAGCGCGCCGGCCTCGCCACCGCGGGCGCCTTTCTTGGCGCGGGCATTCCCTTCCAACAAAAAGCGCCGAGTGGGTTTCTTCCATCGGCGCTAGCCGCCTCTGGCATCCGCAGGCCCGAAGACTTCAACCATCACTACGTCCAGCTAAAAGACGTCAAGATGCATTACGTCCGCGAGGGCAAAGGCCCGCCGCTTCTCCTGTGGCATGGCTGGCCGGGCTTCTGGTGGGAGTGGCACAAAAATATTGGTGAACTTGCCAAACATTTTGATGTCATCGTGCCCGACATGCGCGGTTATGGTGATACGGAAAAGCCCGACCTCAAGGACATTTCCAGCTACCATTTGAATCACGTCGTCGAAGATTATGTCCAGCTGATGGACGCGCTTGGCATTGAGAAGGCCTACATTGTCGGCCACGACTATGCCTCCGTCGTCGCCCATAAATTTATTCGCAAATACCGCAACCGGGTTATCAAAGCCTGCATCATGGACCCCA
>CAYTAE010000243.1:0-2209 GCA_964435655.1 uncultured Rhodospirillaceae bacterium | reverse complement strand
ATCGACATGATCGCCGGGCCTTCGGAAATCCTGATCCTTGCCGATGGGGCGAACGACCCGGCCTGGATTGCGGCCGATCTGCTGTCCCAGGCCGAACATGACCCGGCGGCCCAGGCCATTCTGGTCACGGACGACCGGGAATTTGCCGCAAAGGTGGAACGCGCCATCGAAGACGCGCTGCAATCCCTCGCGCGCGCCGACATGGCGCGGGCAAGCTGGAAGGCAAACGGGGTCATCCTTTTTGTTGATCGGCTGGCGGATGCGGTGCCGCTGATCGACAGGCTTGCGCCGGAACATCTGGAGCTTGCCATCGAAGACGCGGACGTTTTTGCCACGCGCATCAGCAATGCGGGTGCAATTTTTATCGGCAGGCTCACACCCGAAGCGCTGGGCGATTACGTGGCCGGGCCAAATCACGTGCTGCCGACGGCGCGGAGCGCTCGCTTTTCTTCGGGCCTTGGTGTGCTTGATTTTCTCAAACGCAGTTCGTTCGTAGCCTGTGACGAGACCGCCCTTGACCGGCTTGCGCCTGCGGCCGAGGTTCTGGCAACGGCAGAAGGCCTGGACGCTCATGCGCGTTCGCTCCGTCTGCGTCTGCGCCGTTCCCGGGACGAATGACAGGGCAACCGATGGCGGGTGAAATGGAACGCATCGCAAAAGTTACCCTGGACGAACGCTCCATCGTCCATTGGTCGCCTGCGGTCGCCCATGAACGCAAGGTAGCCATCTTCGATCTTTTGGAGGCGAATCATTTCGCGCCGGCCGGTCTGGCGGCAGGTCCTTACGATCTGCACCTTTCGATTGCCGAGGGCCGCCTGCTTTTCGACATCCATGCGACTGGGGAAGGCGAGGTCAAAACCTGCATTGCCCTTTCGGTGCGTGGCTTTCGCAAGCTGATCCAGGATTATTTCACAATCTGTGACAGCTATTATGCGGCGATCAAGGCTTCGGCCACCGCTTCCCAGATCGAGGCCATCGACATGGGCCGTCGCGGCCTGCATGACGAGGGTGCTGAACTTTTACGCGAACGCTTGGCGGAAAAAATCGTTCTCGATGAAAACACCGCACGCCGTCTGTTCACCCTTGTCTGCGTTTTGCATCTGCGGGCGTAAATGGACGATCTTCCCGGCAGCGTCCTTTTCGCATGCACACACAACGCCATTCGTTCGCCGATGGCCGAAGGAATCCTGAAGCAGCTTTTCGGGAGCCGGATTTACATCGATTCGGTCGGCGTGCGCGCGGGTGAGCTTGACCCGTTCGCCGTTGCCGTGGCCGAAGAAATCGGCATCGACCTTTCCAGCCATCGCACGAAAGCCTTCGGCGATTTGGAGGACACCTATTTCGATTTGGTCATCTCGCTTTCGCCTGAGGCGCAGCACCAGGCCGTCGAGATGACGCGCACGATGGCGGCCGAAGTGGAATATTGGAAACTGCTGGACCCGTCTTACGTGCACGGCAACCGCGAAGAGCGGCTGAACGCCTATCGCGAAATGCGCGACGCCCTGCTGGCACGCATCCGGCAGCGTTTTGGCGGCGGGGCGACGCCGGAAGTCTAAGCTTCTGGCCGGATTTCGGGAGAAACACTCGAATTCCCTTGACTTCCGGCCCCTGCGGGAAGATTTATCTCCGGGTCCAGCTACAACGTGCAAGGAACCACATGGCGAAGGAAGAGCTTCTGGAATTTGGCGGCACGGTGCTCGAGTTGCTGCCGAACGCGATGTTTCGCGTTCGTCTGGAGAACGACCACGAAGTGCTTGCCCACACGGCGGGCAAGATGCGCAAGCATCGCATTCGCGTCCTTGCCGGCGACAAGGTCACCGTCGAAATGACGCCCTACGACCTGACAAAAGGTCGGATCACGTTTCGCTTTAAGTAGCTTTCAAAATTTATGGCTGGCCGTCCCCCTCTCGTGCTTGCGTCCGCTTCGCCAAGACGCCGCGCGCTTCTTGACCAAATTGGTCTCTCCCCCGATGTGATTGCGCCGGCCTCGATTGATGAAACCCCGCTCGTCCGTGAACGCCCGGACGTCCTTGCCGGTCGCCTTGCCGAGGCAAAGGCGCGCCATGTTGCCTCGCATCATGGGGATGCGTTCGTGCTTGGGGCGGACACCGTCGTTGCGGTGGGCCGGCGCATCTTGCCAAAGGCATCTGACCGGGCAGAGGCGGAACAAAGCCTGCGCCTTCTTGCCGGCCGCAGTCAACGGGTCTAT
>CAYTAE010000242.1:0-2243 GCA_964435655.1 uncultured Rhodospirillaceae bacterium | reverse complement strand
GCCGCAAACAGCCTTCGCACCGGCCTACCCCCAAGCCGCGCCCCACCCTTCTCCCTTTTCTGTCCTTCAAAACACCCGAAATTTAATCCGGCCTCGCTGATAACCGTCGCGGCCGGTACAGGAGTTTTTGCAATGAAAAGGACTGCTCTAATTTGGGCGGGAAGCCTCGCGATTGGGCTTGCTGCTGCCACGACGGATGCTCTGGCAGAGAGCGCGCCCGCCTTCGAAGCCATGCTTGGGCAAGATGGCAATCTTACCATCGGCAATCGCCCCGATAGCCACGCCCCCATTTCAATCATGGGGGACCACCGCCATAAAAAGGGCGAGGTTATGCTCGCTTACCGCTACATGCGCATGAAGATGGAGGGCAATCGCAACGGCACCGACGACGTTTCAACACAACAGGTCCTGTCTGATTTTCCCGTTGCGCCCTTACGCATGACCATGGACATGCATATGTTCGGCCTCATGTATGGCGTTACAGACGCAGTGACCGCCATGGTCATGCTGCCCTATGTCGAAAAATCCATGGACCACATAACGCGCATGGGAGCCGCCTTCACAACCAAGTCGAAAGGCCTTGGCGATGCCAGGCTAAGCGCCCTGGTCCGCCTTTATGAGGAAGGCCACCACCGTGTTCATCTAAATGCGGGGTTCAGCTTTCCAACCGGTTCGATCAAGGAGAAGGACGACACGCCAGCAATGGCGAATGCACTTCTTCCCTATCCCATGCAAATTGGCTCTGGCACCTATGACCTGTTGCCGGGCCTTACCTATGTTGGCTATTCCGGGACTTATTCTTGGGGTGCCCAATTGACCGGCACAATTCACCTTGGCGAGAACAGCCACGATTACCGCCTCGGCGACCGTGTGCAATTTTCAACCTGGGGGCAACGCCCAATCACCAATTGGCTGAGTGCGTCTCTGGGCCTGAATTTCCACGCCTGGGATGACATCAACGGCGCCGACCCGGCGTTAAACCCGTTGATGGTGCAAACAGCGGACCCAACGCGTCAGAGCGGCAATCGTATTGACGTTGCCTTCGGCCTGAACACGCTACTTCCCGAGGGCATGTTCAAAGGCAACCGCCTCGCGCTTGAATTCGCGCTACCGGTTCACCAGGACCTCGACGGACCACAATTGGAAACCGACTGGATTTTGACCTTCGGTTGGCAATTCGCCTTTTAAGAAAAAGGAATGAAGGCCGGCGCTGACAAAGTTACGCTTCGTCGGCCTTCGTTGCCTGCCCGATCCAGTCGAGAAAATCCGGGTTGCCCACACCCAGGGGCCAGGCAACGATGCAGGGGCAATCGTAACTATGAAGCTCTTTTACGCGTGCGATCACCGCATCAACACAGGCTGCCTGCGTCTTGGCGACGACCAAGGTCTCGTTGTTGTTTTTCACCTCGCCCTGCCACCAATAGAACGACTGAACCCGATCAATCACATTCACGCATGCGACAAGCCGTCGCGCCACAAGATCGCGGGCAATTTGTTCCGCCTCTTCCAAAGAGGCTGCGGTGATGTAAACCAGATGGGGTTTTGTAGATTTTTCCTTCACCCTTGAAGCGCCTTTCCAACAGATTGCCCTTGGGTTTTAGCATGTCCGAAAGCGACCCGCTTGGCGAGCCTCCCCATCTCGACTAGGGTATTTGGAAAAATATACCCAGAAAGGCAAACAACGCCGGGGATTTCCAGGAATGGCGACACGCACACAAAGCTACGACTTTGGCGCAGGCGAGATGCCACTCATCGGCATCACCATCGGCAAGGCGTTTGATAAAACGGTTCGGAAATTTCCCGACCGCGAGGCCTATGTCTCAAGGCATCAGGGCATCCGCTGGACCTATCTGGAATTGAAAGGAAAGGTCGACGCATTCGCCGCCGGCCTGATCGCCCTTGGGCTTGAACCCGGAGACCGGATTGGCATCTGGTCGCCGAACAAAATCGAGTGGATCGTGACACAGTTTGCGACCGCAAAAGCCGGGTTGATCCTGGTCAACATTAATCCGGCATATCGTTTACACGAACTGGAATACGCGCTGAACAAATCCGGCTGCAAAGCGATCATCACAGCCAACGCCTTCAAGACAAGCCGCTACCTCGAAATGCTCCAGGAATTATGCCCGGAGCTTGATGGCGCAACCCCAGGAGATCTGCATGCCAAAAAAATTCCAGCCCTGCGAACCGTCATTCGTATGGATGCAGAAAAGACACCCGGGATGCATAATTTCGATACGGTC
>CAYTAE010000241.1:0-2266 GCA_964435655.1 uncultured Rhodospirillaceae bacterium | reverse complement strand
ATGGCCGTTGACGGGCTGTTGACGCAAGAGGGCCGGCATGGCTGCCTGGCGGTCAATGTTGCGGTTGAGCTTGCCGCCCACGACCCCGAGGTGGCGGCGCGGGTAAACGGAATTTTCGAGCGCATGGCATCGGCGTTGCAACAGGCCATTGCCCGCGGCCAGACGGTTGGTGAAATTCGTGCAGATCGCAGTTCCGGTGTGCTTGCGGGCTATTTGGTGAGCAGCCTTAGTGGCCTGCGCGTGCAGGGCAAGGCAAGGCCAGACCGGGCCGTCCTGAACGATATTGCGCGTATCACATTGGGGACTCTTGACAGGTGAGTGCCTTGTTCTGAACCGATCGGTTCAGGAGACCTCATGTACAGGCGACAGGCCCCTTGGGACCGTTTCTTTTCAGAGTATGTCTCACAGCATTCTGAACCATTTGGTTCAGAATGGCGGGTCTTTCGGTTCGTCTGGTCCAGAAAAAAAGAAGAAAATTGCCCGGATTGTTGCAAAAAGACCTGCAGAAGCGCACATTCCTCAGATGTACAAAGAAAGTGTTAACCAATTTTGTTGACAATTCCTCTTGGTTATTAATCATAACCGCAGGGGATGTAAGGAAATTTTCTGATTCGAGAAAGGCTCTGAAATCACGGGTTCGGGGCGAACGGGAAGACGACGGGCATGAAAACGACGGGCATGTTGACAGGTTCCAAAAACAGCGTTGCTTCGGCACCCTTCCGGGCGACACCCGGTCGGGTGGGCGTTTCGCATGGAGTCCGTGCCATGGCTGCTTTCCGGGTTGGTTTTTTCCATATTTTTTCCTCATCCTCATTCGCCGCGAATTCGGTTGCGGAGGTTCTTCGACTTAGGCGCCCTGGGCGTTGCCGGCATCTGCCAGCGGACGTTCAGGGATTTCTTTTTCAAGCCTGATATCGACACGAAGAATCTGAAGGAACATTCCGATGAGCAACCACACAGACAAAGACCGAATTATTATTTTTGATACGACTTTGCGCGATGGCGAACAATCGCCCGGCGCGTCGATGAATCTCGAGGAAAAGCTGCGCATCGCACAAGCGCTGGCCGATCTTGGCGTCGATGTCATCGAAGCGGGGTTTCCCATTGCCTCGAAAGGGGATTTCGAAGCGGTTCAGGAAATCGCCAGGACGGTTGACGGGCCGATTATCTGCGGGCTTGCGCGTTCGGGTCGCGAAGACATTGAGCGAGCTGCGGAGGCATTGAAGCCGGCAAAACGCAAACGTATTCATACGTTTATTTCGACCAGCCCCCTGCACATGAAATACAAGCTGCAAATGGAGCCGGAGGCCGTTCACGAAGCGGTGATCGCCAGCGTTTCCTATGCCCGGAATTTTACGGACGATGTTGAGTGGTCCTGCGAGGACGGATCGCGAAGCGAACGGGATTTTCTTTACCGCTGCATTGAAAGTGCGATCAAGGCCGGGGCGACGACCATCAACGTTCCCGATACGGTCGGCTATGCGGTGCCAGATGAATTCGCAGATTTGATTGCCTCGATTCGAAACCGGGTGCCGAATATCGACAAAGCGATTCTTTCGGTGCATTGCCACAACGATCTCGGGCTGGCCGTTGCAAATTCAATTGCGGCGATCCAGGTGGGTGCCCGTCAGGTTGAATGCACGGTAAACGGCTTGGGCGAGCGGGCCGGCAATGCGGCGATGGAAGAAATCGTGATGGCGCTGCATACGCGCGCAGACGTGCTTGGCCATAAGACGGGAGTCAAAGCGGAAAACATTACGAAGACTTCGCGGCTTGTCTCGACGATCACCGGTTTTACGATCCAGCCGAACAAGGCCATCGTCGGGGCAAACGCGTTTGCCCATGAATCAGGAATTCATCAGGACGGCATGCTGAAACATGCCGGCACTTACGAGATCATGACGCCGGAATCCGTCGGTCTGACCCAGTCAAAACTGGTCATGGGCAAGCATTCCGGCCGCCACGCTTTTCGTGTGAAGCTGAAAGATTTCGGCTATGAGCTTGGCGACAATGCCATTGAGGATGCCTTCCGGCGGTTTAAAGACCTCGCCGACAAGAAGAAAGACATCTACGACGAGGACATCGTTGCGCTTGTTGACGATGCGCTGATGCAGGTGAACAACCGGATCAATTTTGTGAGTTTGCGGGTTGTGTGCGGCTCGACAGGCCCACAGACGGCAGCGCTTGAGCTGGAAATTGATGGCGAGGCACACAAGACGGAAGCAACCGGAGATGGGCCGGTCGATGCGACTTTTAACGCCATTCG
>CAYTAE010000240.1:0-2296 GCA_964435655.1 uncultured Rhodospirillaceae bacterium | reverse complement strand
TCGACTTCTTGACTCGCCAGATCTTCGTAAGCAAATTCGCTGCCGACAAACGGACCGGATTTGTTAACAGACGAAATTCGTTTCACGCGCTTGATCGCCGGCAGGTAAATCCATTGATCGTCTGGCTCGGTGATTTTCGTATGCGACAGAAACGCCGTGCCTTCAATGTCGCGCGGCTTGTCAAAAATGGTCAAACCCTTATCACCAAACCCGGCTTCTGTGTTTTCCAGAGACTGGGTGCGCAGATCCCGGGTGCTGGATTCGCCATTGCGATTGGTGAGAACCATGTTCAGATCGACCTCGCTGTCGACCCAGCCAAGATCGCGGCGATCAATTTCGTGGGCGATGGCGAGGCCTTTTTCGTCAGGCGTTTCGGCTAGGGCCGGCGGCGCCAGAAAGGCAAACCCGATGGCAGCGCCAAGGACCGCCATACCCAAGAGCGCAAGGCCCGACCGAGTGCCGCTTCGAATGTGTCGGCTTTGTGACAACGCTTTAACCATGGTCCGTCTCCTTGGCGTTGGTTTTTTTGCCGCGCGATAAGGCAACAAGCAGCGCGGGAAGCAAAGTGAAATCTACAAACAGGGCGGCGGCGATTGATGCGGCTGTCAGCAAACCAAGGCTTTGATTCAACTCAAAGGCAGAAAATGCCAGCACGCCGAACCCGGCGACGAGAATGACCGAGGTAACAACAAGCGCCGTGCCAACCGTCGCGAAGGCATAACGAACGGCATCCTCCGAATTGAGCTCCTGTTCGCGCCGCGCACGAAGGTATTTCGAAAGAAAATGCACGGTGTCGTCAACGATGATGCCAAGGCTTGTCGCCACCACGACCGACGCGGCAAGGCCAAGCTCGCCCACCGTAATCGCCCAAATTCCAAAGACAATCACCGCCGGGACCAGATTTGGAATCAAGCTTAGAAGACCAATACGAATGTGGCGGAGCGCTAGAATAAGCGACAGCGAAATCAGCACGAAGGCCAGAGTCGTGCCGACCAACATGCTTTTAATGTTGCGCTCGGAAATATAGGCGAACATGACAAACGGGCCCGACCCTTCAATCTCGGCCGCCGACACCATGTTCTTCTCAAGCCAGGCTTCCGAAGCGGCCTTCAGCACGCGCGATTCCCGCGTGGTGATGTTTTTCAGCGTCGCAATGACGCGCACGGAGGATTTATCGACATTGATCTGATTGTTCAGGTCCAACCCGTAAGGCAACGACATTTCAAACAGCAGCAAATATTGCGCCGCAAGCTCGCGAATGTCCGGCAACAGGTACCAAGCCGGATCATCGCCATGCATGTTCTTGTTCAGCCGGCGCACGATGTCGGTATAGGTCTGCACATGCACAACTTCGTCCCGCGCCCTTAACCAATTGGCAAAGCCATCCATCTCTTGAAGATAACCTGGCTCGCTGATACCGCCGCTTTCTCCAGCGGGAAGCGAATATTGAACCTGATAAATGCCGGAGAGATTTTTCATCGCAAAATCGGTGTCGGCGCGAAACTGGATAATCGGATCAAAATAATTGACGAACTGATCGTTCAGTTCGATGCGCGGGATCATGATGCCCAGCAGGATGACCACGCTGCTCACTCCCCACAGAAACGCGCGGCGCTTGGCGATGACAAAATTCGCCAGCCGCTCCATATAAGTTACCGCTGACAAGTCATGGGGCTTCGCACGCATTGGCAGAATGGACATCAGCGCCGGCAGGAAAAGAACCGAATAAATCCACGCCGCGATCACCCCAATGGCCGTGATATTGCCAAGATCGCGGAAGGGTGGCGCGTCGCTGAAATTCAGGCTTAAAAAGCCAATTGCCGTCGTCAGGCTGGTTAGGAAAACGGGATGGAAATTGATCCGCATGCTTTCCAGAATGGCGTCATGCTTCGACGCTCCCCGGGCCATCTGCTGTGCTATCGTGACCAGGATATGAATGCTGTCGGCGATCGCCAACGTCAAAATGATGGTCGGCGCCGAAACGGAAGGGGGCGTCAATTGGACTCCCATCCAGCCGGCAAGTCCCATCGCCGTCGATGCGGACAGGCCGATGACGAGAAGCGTCGCGAAGGTGCCGCTTACGGAACGCAACAGCACGAACATCACCAGAAACAGCACCCCATACATCAGCGGCACCAGCTTGGTCAGATCGCTCTGACTGGCTTCGGTAAACGCATTGTTGAGCGCCGAAAGTCCGGTAATCGCGATTGTGATATCGGGGTGGTCGGCGCGCACACGATCGGCAAGTGCATGGGCCGCGGCCATTGCTTTCGGCACTTCCTCGGCACTCTTTTGC
>CAYTAE010000239.1:0-2300 GCA_964435655.1 uncultured Rhodospirillaceae bacterium | reverse complement strand
AGCGGAAACGCAAATTATGGCATTTGATCTTGCCGGCATTGCAGTTAGCGCGGGCGCTGCCTGTTCGTCGGGCAAGGTTGGCTCTTCCCATGTGCTCTTGGCGATGGGGGTGCCTTTGGAAGAGGCCGACGCAACGATCCGTGTCAGCCTGGGTTGGGAAACCCAAGCCGACGACATTGCCTGTTTCCTGAAGGAATGGGAGAAAATTTTCAATCGTCTTGGCAAACAGGACACAAGGGTTGAAAAAATGGCGGCAAAAGGAAGATGAAGCGTCCCATCTACCTTGATTACCAATCAACAACGCCGGTCGATCCGAAGGTTTTGGCGGCCATGGAGCCTTTCTTTGCTGAAAAGTTCGGCAACGCCCATTCGCGGACTCATGCGTTCGGTTGGGAAGCCGAAGCAGCGGTGGCGAAAGCGCGGGAACAAATTGCCCAGGCCATCGGCGCGGATGCGAAAGAAATTATTTTTACGTCCGGGGCGACCGAATCGAACAATTTAGCGATCAAGGGCGTTGCTCGTTTTTACAAATCGAAAAAAAACCATCTGGTGACGTGCCGGACCGAACATAAATGCGTCATCGAAAGTGTGCGCGACCTTAAAAAAGAAGGTTTTGACGCGACGTTCCTTGATGTGCATTCCGATGGGCGAATTGACCTTGATGCGCTTCGCGCGGCAATCACGGAAAAAACCTCGCTTGTTTCCATCATGACGGTCAATAACGAGATTGGCGTGATCCAGCCGATGGCGGAGATCGGCGCAATTTGCCAGGAAAAAGGCGCGTTCTTTCATACGGACGCCGCCCAGGCGGTGGGAAAAATTCCCTTCGACGTTGAGGCGTCCGGGGTCAGCCTGGCAAGCCTGTCTGGACATAAAATCTATGGGCCGAAGGGAATTGGCGCGCTTTACGTGCGCAGCCGGCCACGCCTGCGTCTGGAACCGCTTTTCAGCGGTGGCGGGCAGGAACGGGGTTTGCGTTCGGGGACTCTTCCAACCGCCCTGTGTGTTGGTTTTGGCGAGGCATTGACGATTGCCATGGCCGGGCGCGAAGCGGAGGCGGAAAAGTTGTTGGGCTTACGAAACCGGCTGCTCGACGGAATTTGCGCCCGCATTTCCGGTGTGACGGTTAACGGTGCCCTGGATGCGCGTGTTCCGGGAAATCTGAATTTGAGCTTTGCTGGGATCAACAGCGAAACCCTGATGATGGAACTGCGCGATCTGGCGCTTTCTACCGGTTCGGCCTGCAGCTCGGAAAGCCTTGAGCCTTCCTATGTCTTGGACGCTCTGGGCGTTGATGCGGCGACGGCGCGCGCGTCGATCCGCATCGGCATCGGCCGCTTTACGACAAGCGCCGAGATCGATCATGCGGTTTCGTCTTTTGCCGAGAAGGTTGAAAAGCTGCGCCAGGCCGCCACGGCACCGGCTTTGGCCCCGACCGTCGCTCCGGCAGGTTAAGGCTTGGCGGGTTGCGCTTTGGCAGGCCTCGACATTTTCTTCCAGTTTTTCTATCTAGAAGGCCAGACCCCGATAATTAACGGAAAATTCGATGCCAAAAATGACCTTTATTACCCCGGACGGCGCGCGACGCGAGGTGGACGCGCCGGTTGGGCAATCCGTGATGGAAATCGCGCGCGCCCATGACATCGGGATCGAAGGCGCCTGCGACGGCACGCTTTCCTGTGCGACCTGTCATGTGATTGTGCCGCCGGAATGTTTTTCTCATCTCGATGCGGCATCGGAAGATGAGGAAGACATGCTGGATTTATGTCTGGAGGTCACAAAATTTTCGCGTCTTGGCTGTCAAGTGCGAATGACGGAAGCTTTAAACGGGTTGACCGTGACCCTGCCGGAAGAAACGGTCAATTGGAAGCGGGGCTAAGGTGAATTCCATTGGACTTGATAGCGCGCCGGGTGCAACGCGCGTCGTCGTTGCCATGTCGGGCGGTGTTGACAGTTCGGTCACGGCCGCTCTTCTAAAGGAAGAAGGCTATGACGTTGTTGGCATCACGTTGCAGCTTTACGATCATGGCGCTGCCACCCATAAGGCAAAAGCGTGCTGCGCCGGTCAGGACATTCACGATGCGAAGCGCGTCGCGGCGCGGCTTGATATTCCCCATTATGTGCTGGATTACGAAGACCGCTTCCGCAAAGAAGTGATCGACAAATTTGCGGCGGGTTATGCCGAGGGTGAAACGCCAATCCCATGCGTGCTTTGCAATCAGACGGTGAAATTCCGCGACCTGCTGGCGACGGCCAGGGATTTGGGCGCGGTGGCCATGGCCACCGGCCATTACGTTCGG
>CAYTAE010000238.1:827-2342 GCA_964435655.1 uncultured Rhodospirillaceae bacterium | reverse complement strand
GCCGCATAAAAAATTGCCATGAACCAGGCTGGCAGGCTGGCAATCAGAAACGCCGGCGCGCGTTTTTTTAAAGACCAGCGCAAGGTCAAAAGAAACCCGATCAGGCCCAGAATTCCCCAATATTTGGCGACGAACATCCCGCGTACAAACAGTGCCATGGTTACGAAGAAATGCTTGGCGGGGTCTTCTTGCACATGTTCGTGCAACAAATCGGCCAGGACATCTTCGCGGCGATCCACCCGGCTGTGGCTTTCACGAAAAACCTTCGGGGATTCGCTGAGGTAATAAGACCCTTCCCCCCAGCCGAGTTTTTCGTGCAGCGGCTTGGGGAAAAGTTTTCCGGCAAGGTTGTCGCCGAAATCGGGCAGCCAATACAGAAAGGCGACGCCAACTTCCGGCCAGGACATGCGGTTGTAGGCGGCGCGCTGGGCGAAGATGACATCGGCATAGCCGCCGGTCAGGCTCGCCTGTCCGAATTGGGTGTAATTGCGCCCAAGCCAGGGGGCGACGACGAGGCCAAAGCCAAGGGCGAGCATGGCCGTCTTGAAAAGAAACTGTTTTTGTCGCCGCCAGAGGGCGACCGCCGTGACGGTGGCGGCCATGGCATAGAAAAGATAGGCATATTCCGGCCGGGTCAATGCGGTCAGGCCGAGGAAAATTCCTGTCGCCAGCCACCAGCGCGCCCGGCCTGTCTGATAGCCAAGGACCAGACACCAGACGCAACCAAAGAAAAATGGAAGCACCAGAATTTCTGTCAGCACCAGATTTGTAAATTTCAACATCTCGAAGGAAAGCAGCGCGGCCAACGCGGCCAGCCACGCAACCGGCGCGTGCGCATGCAACCGGCGCGCGGTTAGCCACAAGAAGGTCAAGGCAAGGACGGCGAGGCCCCCTTGCGCAGCAAAAAGAAGGCCCAGTTCACGCGGGCAGGGCGTTGTTGCCGGTTGAAAGCGCGCGCAGCTTAAACTTTCGCCAAGATCGGGATCGAAGCTTATCCATAGGGCGATCCAGGCCGGATAAAGGGGCGAATTTGCATTGCCCGGCGACGGAGCTTCGGTAGGATCGTCACCCGAAAGTCCAAAGACGCCATGGTGAGAAAGGTTCAAGGCATAATCGATGTAGCGTAGCGCATCCGCCTCGGGCCGTTTTGCTTCCGTGAAGAACGCAAACTGCGCCACGGCTACAAAGAGGCCGGCAACGATGGCAAAGACAAGGGTTTGGCGAAGCGAAACCCGGTGGTTTCCGGAATCGCCGCTTTTGCTTGGCAGGCTGGTCAATCGGCGGCGCCCGGTTTTGTCGTTCTGGGCTCGTCGCCGCGAAGCAGGGGATGCACGGGCCGCGACGGTTGCCGGTCCACGTCAAAGCTCAGGGCGGAAAGCGTTAATTGCAACCCGGCGATCACCGAAAGGGCGGCCAGCATGACGGTCCCGGCCGTGGCCGAGATGCCAAGCTCGGCGCTTTGATGCCATTTGAAAATGCCAAAGACCAGGCCGAATGCCAAAAGCGAAGGGCCAA
>CAYTAE010000238.1:0-817 GCA_964435655.1 uncultured Rhodospirillaceae bacterium | reverse complement strand
AGAAAGTAATTGTAGAGAATCCTTTTTAGAAAATTCACGCTGTGGCGAACCAGAAAGATGGGCACGATTTGCGACACGTGCAGGCTGCTTGTCTCGGACCCATAAGTCGCCACAAGGGGAATGTCCATGACGGCGGCGCGAAGGGTGTTCAGGCGAAAAAGAAGGTCCGGCTCAAAGAAAAAACCGTGGCTCAGCTTTTCCAGCGGCACCAACCGCAACACTTTTGAATGGATCGCGGTGTAGCCGTTGTTGGGATCGAAGAGGCGCCAATAGCCTGTTGAGAATTTGCTTAAAAAAGAAAGCGCTGCGTTGCCAAGCTGACGAACAAGCGGCATGTTTCTGGCGAATTCAAGATTGTAGAAGCGGTTGCCTTTTGTGTAATCGACCTTCCCTTCAAGAATGGGATCGACGAATTGCGGGATAAGGGCGGGATTCATTTGCCCGTCGCCATCGATCTTGATGACAATGTCGGCGTCATCTTTCAATGCGGCGCGATAGCCGGTTACCGTTGCTCCTCCGACGCCCAGGTTCTTCTTATGGAAAAGAACTCGGATGCGCGGGTCGGTAAAATTTTCTTTGATATAGGTTCCGGTTCCGTCCGGGCAGGCATCGTCGATGCAATAGATGAAGGCGACCGTCGCGGGAATGGCCGCCAGAACGTTGCCGATATGTGCGCGCTCCCGAAAACAGGGGATGACAACGGCAAGCGTCGCGTGGGAAAGGGTGTCGTTAGCCATTCGGGCACTTTATTCACGTTGGAAAGTGGTGTTGCGGAAGTATGAGGCCCGGCATGGCGGGGATGCAAATGAAGTTTTGC
>CAYTAE010000237.1:0-2347 GCA_964435655.1 uncultured Rhodospirillaceae bacterium | reverse complement strand
CTCCGTTGAGCGAATGATCGCACCCGATGCAACCATCACCCTTGACTTCGCGTTAACACGGCTCACCAGCGTCATCGACAAGCTTGTCGTCTATCCGGAGAACATGGGGAAAAATCTTGATGGCCTGGGGGGCCTTGTTTACTCCCAGCGCGTGCTGCTAGCTCTGACCCAGGCTGGCATGAGCCGCGAGGATGCCTATGTGGCAGTCCAGCGAAACGCAATGCAGGCGTGGGAAAAGAAAAGCGCGTTCCTCGACGCCCTTAAGATGGATAAGAACGTGTCAAAGCACATCGATGAATCAGCGCTGGAGAATCTTTTTAACCCGGCCCACCACACGCGTCATGTCGACACAGTTTTCCGGCGCGTGTTTGAACCCGGGAAGGCATGAAGAAATCAACCGCCGCAAAAAGGCGTTTATCCTTTGGTGACCTGCTCAAGCGCGACCTGAAACAGGCGATCCATTTCTTTTCGGACCTGACGCTGGGACATGTCGACGCCTTTCTTCTGAAAGTCTCCGAAAACTTTTTCGAGCACGTCTTCATCGCCGGGCTTTTCAAAGTCAGATGCAATAACCTCTTTCGCGTAAGATCCAGCGTCAGCCTCTGTCAGCCCCAAGAGATCAGCAGCCCATAGCCCGAGCAATTTGTTGCGTCGCGCACTGGCCTTAAACATCGTTTCTTCGTCATGCTGAAACTTGGCCTCGGCCGCTTTTTCCCGATTCTTGAAGCTGTCGCTCATCGCTCTCCACCCTAAACGGTTTCATTGCCCGAAGGGACCCAAGGCCACCTTCCAGAAGCCCTCTATATAGCGAGAGCGGCGCAAAAGTGGTACCTGTAAGTTTAGACATGTGCACCCTCGCTCTCGCCTATCGCCCAGATGCCGACTGGCCCGTCCTTCTGGGGGTCAATCGGGATGAAAGCATTACGCGGCCCTCCCTCGCGCCCGGACGCCACTGGCCGGACCGCCCCCATGTCCGCGCCGGCAAAGACATCGAAGCCGGGGGAACCTGGCTGGGCTTAGGCGATCAGGGAATGGTGGCTGGCGTCCTGAACCGGCCAGAAAGCCTGGGGCCGGCCCCGAACAAACGCAGCCGCGGTGAGCTTGCCCTGATGGCACTTGACCATGCCGATGCCTCGACAGCGGCAAAGGCGCTTGTTCGAGAAAATGCGGCCGATTACCGCCCGTTTAATTTGGTCATCGCCGACCAGTGCCACGCCTTTTGGATTCGCAACCTGGGCATGGGAACAATGGTATGTTGGCCGTTTCCGTTCGGAATTTCACTAATAACTGCCCATGATCGCAATGACCTTGGATCGGGTCGTATCCGCACCTATCTGCCGCGCTTCCGCGTGGCCCCACTCCCAAAACCTGGCCAGGGCCGATGGGAAACCTGGGCCGCCCTGCTTGCCTGCCGTGAATTCGACAACGAAGCCGATCCCGCAAGCGCAATGACACTTGTCGGTAAGGATGGCTTTGGCACCGTTTCCAGCGCCCTGATTGCCCTGCCCTCCCCCCATCAAAAGGCGGCCCCCGTCTTCCGGTTTGCCAATGGCCGCCCCGACGAAACGCCCTTCGAAGACGTCACCATCTGAACGATCCCGCCCGGGGCGCCCCATTGTTTTCAAGGGGAAGAGTTGCTATATCTTGGGCAGATTTTGGACCACTCACCCCCTGGGTTGAGGGTTTTCTTTTTTATACCGATAAAGCCATGAACCGCCGCAGACGCATCTATGAAGGAAAGGCCAAGGTTCTTTACGAAGGGCCGGAACCGGGAACGCTCGTTCAGCATTTCAAGGACGACGCGACCGCCTTCAACAATAAAAAACATGCGATCATCACCGGCAAAGGGGTGCTGAACAACCGCATCTCCGAATATTTGATGGTTAAGCTGACGGAAATCGGCGTGCCCACGCATTTTGTACGCCGCCTGAACATGCGCGAGCAACTCATCCGTGAAGTTGAAATCATTCCCGTCGAAGTCGTTGTTCGCAACGTCGTGGCGGGATCGCTTGCCAAACGCCTTGGGCTTGAAGAAGGAACGCCGTTGCCGCGCTCCATCGTCGAATATTATTACAAATCCGATAAGCTTGGCGATCCGCTCGTTTCTGAAGAACACATTACCGCCTTCGGATGGGCCTCAACCCAGGACCTTGACGACATTATGTCCCTGGCGCTTCGCATCAACGATTTCCTAAGCGGCCTTTTCCTGGGTGTCGGCCTTCGCCTTGTCGACTTCAAGCTGGAATTCGGCAGGCTTTATGAAGGCGAACAGATGTACATCGTTCTGGCGGATGAGATCAGCCCCGACAGTTGCCGCCTGTGGGATATTCATACGAATGAAAAATTC
>CAYTAE010000236.1:0-2351 GCA_964435655.1 uncultured Rhodospirillaceae bacterium | reverse complement strand
AACCATAATCGCATGATCGGCTTCTGCCCGGTGATCAGGATCATCGGCATGCCGCCGAGATTCGCATAGGCCGCGCCGGTGGAGAGATTGAGCGCGCCGGGGCCGAGGGTCGAGAGACAAACGCCGGGCTTGCCGGTGAGCCTTCCATGGGTCGCCGCCATGAAGGCAGCGGCTTGCTCGTGGCGCGTCAGGACCAGGCGTATGGAGGATTCCCGCAAAGATTCCAGAAAATCCAAATTCTCTTCGCCCGGCACACCGAAGATGTATTCGACACCTTCGTTTTCCAAAGCCCGGACAAGCAGGTCCGAAGCTTTGATGGTTTGTGGCTTTGCTGACATGGCATTTCCTTTTTGCGATAGCTTCGATTGGGACGTTTCAACTATTTGGCCGCGTGTTCTGGTACAGGGTGCAGATCAATCAACGGCATCGACTTGCCATCTGCCTGCACAATCCGGCAATGAAACCGTTTGAGGGCACGAGGGTGCGAGACGCCGCAGGAATGGGCAATGATCTCGGTGCCTTTTCTTAGCTTCATGACGAAGTTTTTTACCCGTACCGATTTGTCCTCGGGGTCGAGTCCTTTTTGCAATCTGCGATCATGGGTGGTGATACCCGTCGGACAGGTGTTCTTGTTGCACTTCATCGCCTGAATGCAGCCCAGCGCGAACATGAAGCCACGGGCGGATGTCACGAAGTCGGTGCCGGCGCTATACGCCCAGGCCAACTCGGCGGGCGTGATCAACTTGCCAGACGCGATCACCTTGATGCGGTCACGCAGACCCGTACGAATCAGAATATCCAATACCATTGGCAAGGACTCCTTGATCGGCAATCCGACGTTGTCCATCAGCGGCATGGGTGCGGCACCGGTGCCCCCATCGCCGGAATCGACGGTGATGAAATCGGGGGCCGATTCAACACCACGCGCATGAATTTCCTCACACATCTGCTCCAACCAGCCATAGGCGCCGATCACCGCTTTGAAGCCCACTGGCTTTTCCGTCACCTCTCGGATGTGGGCAATCATGTCAAGAAGTTCCGAGACATTATCAACTTCGGGATGACGGTTGGGCGAGATGGAATCCTGACCCTCCGGAATGCCGCGGATATTGGCTATCTCCGTTGTCACCTTGGTGGCGGGGAGGATGCCGCCCTTGCCCGGTTTCGCCCCCTGGCTGAGCTTTATTTCGAACATCCGAACTTCTTTGTGCGACGCTACTTCTTTAAGACGCTCGTCGCAAAGCTTGCCATCGGCATCGCGTACGCCGTATTTGGCGGTTCCGATCTGGAAAACGATATCGCAGCCGCCTTTCAGATGGTAAGGCGAAAGCCCTCCCTCACCGGTGTTCATCCAACAGCCAGCCAGTGCCGCGCCTTTCGAAAGTGCCAACACCGCTGGCTTCGAGATGGCGCCATAGCTCATGCCCGAAATGTTGATGATCGACCCCGTCTCATAAGGCTGGCGGGAGAAAGGACCGATCACGACCGCGGGCCTTGGGGGCATGCCGGTTTCCAGTACGGGGAACGGGCAATTTACAAAGATGACCGTGCCAGAAGGCGTCAGTGTCTTCGTCGAGCCAAACGCCACGGTATTGTCTTTCCCGGAAGAAGACCTTTCGACCCAGTTGCGCTCGGCACGATTAAACGGCATCTCCTCGCGGTCCATGGCAAAGAAATACTGGCGGAAAAACATGCCAAGATGTTCGAAAAAGACTCGCAGATGCCCAATGACCGGGTAGTTGCGCAAAATTGCGTTGCGCTTCTGCATAAGGTCGTAAATCAGCAACAACACCACGGCCATGGCCACCAACCCAACAACCCAGACAAACAAGATGGCCATCAGGTTCAAAGTTTCGGCCACAAAGGGTGGCAACATACTGGACATACTGGACATGCTAGACATTCGATTTCCCCTTAACTTTCGGAATTAGAACCGGTTAAAGAGTTTTGTGCGGATCACGTGATCCAGTGAAAACACGCCTGGACCGCGCGACATGACAAACAGCAGAACCAATGCCCATACGGCGTGGTCTGGCCAGCTCGCCGGATAAACAAAAATCTGGATCACCGCCGTCATTCCAAGCAGGGCCCCGGCGCCGAACCGGGAGGCCAGCCCGAGAACAAGAAGGGCCGGGAAAAAATGCTCAGCGAAGGCCGCCATGTAAGCGGCGGCTTCATAAGGGATCAGCGGCAACGCATATTCGGTGCGAAACAGCTCGAAGGTGAATTCGTTAATTTCCAAACCATTGACTTTTGTCTGGCCGGAACGCCAAAACACCCCTGCGATGCCGACCCTAGCGAGCAGGGCCAACGCAGAGTCCGGTATTCTGGTGAACAGATTCCAAAGTGCA
>CAYTAE010000235.1:0-2372 GCA_964435655.1 uncultured Rhodospirillaceae bacterium | reverse complement strand
GAGCAACCGGCAAGCGCAAAGGCAACCACTAGCGCCGTGAGGCGTTTTGCTGGCATATTCGAACACCTGTCCCGTTGGAATCTTCGGCAATTCTGCTGAATAAGCATCAAAAAAGCGTTAATTTTCACTCGCAAACCGGGGTCTTTGGTTGTGGGTGCTGGCGGAAACCCGCAAACTGCGCGTGTTGGGCCGGGCGGGTCCAGAAGGGCATGAGAAAAAGATGACGGATATTCCGACCAAGGAGAATTCAGGCGCAACGCCTGGTGGCGGCCCCAAGGGGGACAAGGCGCGGGTGCGTGTCGGTATGCTTGCCCGCCTGCGAAATTATTTTCTTGCCGGCCTTCTGGTAACCGCGCCGATTGGCTTGACAATGTACATTGTCTGGCTGGTGGTCGCCTTTGTGGACAATCGTGTCACGCCCCTGATCCCGGTGATGTACAATCCGGAAACCTATCTTCCCATCAATATTCCGGGTCTTGGCCTGCTGATTGTCTTCGTGACCATCACCCTGATCGGTGCGTTGATGGCGGGGTTCCTGGGGCGTTTTATCTTGCGCATCGGCGAGCGAATTCTTACGCGGATGCCGGTAGTCCGCAGCATCTATGGCGCTCTGAAGCAAATTTTTGAGGCGGTTCTAACCCACACGTCAACCGCATTTCGCAAGGTCGTCCTGATCGAATATCCAAGGCGCGGCATTTGGGTGATTGGTTTCATCACTGGCACCACGGAAGGTGAAATCCAGAATTTGACGAAGGACAGCCTGATCAACGTCTTTTTGCCGACAACGCCCAACCCGACGTCGGGCTTTCTTTTGTTTGTTCCGGCAGAGGACGTTTATGAACTTTCAATGACCGTGGAAGAAGGGATCAAGATGGTTGTCTCGGGCGGAATTGTCACGCCACCGGATCATCGGTCCAAGGAAGAGCAGGCAAAGCCACTTCTTTCCAGCCGCGCCGTGGAACCGGATGCAAAAGCCTAGCCGGATCGCAAATACTTGACCGCGCCGTCGCGTTCAAAAAGATAGAGCAAAACGCGCAGGGCCTTGCCGCGAGGTGTTTGCAATGCGGGGTCGCGATCCAGAAACAGGCGCACATCGTCGTAGGCCATGGCCATCAGGTCCTGGTGATGCGCGGGGTCAGCAATCCGAAAAAGAGGCAGGCCGCTCTGCCGGGTGCCAAGCACTTCGCCGCTTCCGCGTAGACGAAGGTCTTCTTCGGCAATTTGAAAGCCGTCGTCCGTTTCACGCATCACTTGCAACCGTGCCTTTGCCGTCGCACCGAGGGGAGAGGCAAACAGCAACAGGCATGTCGATGCTTCCGTGCCACGACCGATGCGCCCGCGAAGTTGGTGGAGCTGTGTCAATCCAAAGCGTTCGGCATGTTCGATGACCATGACGCTTGCCGACGGCACATCAACGCCAACCTCGACAACGGTCGTTGCGACAAGGACGCAAATTTTACCTTCCTGGAAAGCGGCCATGGCGGCGTCTTTTTCGGCGCCTTTCATACGCCCGTGCATGAGGCCGACGCGATCTCCCAAAATCGCTTTTAGGGCGGCATAGCGCTCTTCCGCTGCGGCGACGTCGAGGACCTCGGATTCTTCGACCAGAGGGCATATCCAATAGGCTTGGCGTCCTTTGTTCATGGCGCGCCGGACGGCGGCGATAACGTCACCCAGACGTTCGATCGGAACGAGGCGTGTATCCACCGGCGGTCTTCCTGCGGGCTTTTCGGTGAGCTGCGAGACATCAAGGTCGCCATAGAGGGTGAGGGTAAGCGTGCGTGGAATGGGCGTTGCGGTCATGACAAGGGTATCGATGGCGGCACCCTTTTTGGCCAGGGTCAGCCGCTGATGAACGCCGAAACGGTGTTGTTCGTCGATGACGGCGAAGGCAAGGTCGTGAAAGACAACTTTTTCCTGGAACAGCGCGTGGGTACCAATGACGATGGCGGCTTTGCCCGAGGCTAGGTCGTCGAAAATTTGTTTCCGCACCGGCCCCTTTTCGCGGCTCGTGAGAAGCGTGATGGTGACATTGCTGTCGCGGAGCAGGGCGTTCATCGTCGCATAATGCTGACGGGCAAGGGTTTCGGTCGGCGCCATGAGCACCGCTTGTTCACCATTTTCGACGGCATTTAGCATGGCGAGCAGCGCCACTACGGTTTTCCCGCTGCCGACGTCCCCCTGCAGCAATCGCATCATGCGTTGAGGCACGGCCATGTCGGCGTCAATTTCCGATAAGGCCGTCTCTTGGGAGGCCGTCAGGGTGAAGGGGAGCGCTGCCAGCACGTCCTTTCGAATGTTGCCATTGCCAGAGATCACCCGGCCCTTGCCACGCCGCTCGGTGGTGTTGCGCGTGCACGCTCATCATCGCG
>CAYTAE010000234.1:0-2395 GCA_964435655.1 uncultured Rhodospirillaceae bacterium | reverse complement strand
GCCCTTCGCGGCGGCACCCTTGAAGTTGCGCCGTTGCAGTCCTATTTTAACGGGTCGCGTTAATGCCTCCGGACAATCCGGAAACCACCCAAAGCCCCTGTGGGTCGATCGTCACCCGGGGGCGGGAGTTGCTTTGAGCCATGGACAAACTTCCCATGACGGCCCCTGGGCTGGAACGCCTTCAGGAAGAGCTGAAACATTTAAAGACCAGCGAACGGCCTGCCGTGATCCAGGCGATTGCCGAAGCGCGCGAGCATGGCGATTTGTCCGAGAACGCGGAATACCACGCGGCGCGTGAGCGGCAGTCCTTTGTGGAAGGCCGCATTGCCGAGCTTGAAGAGGTGACCAGCCGCGCCGAGGTCATCGATGTTGCCAAGCTGTCCGGCAAGACGATCAAATTTGGCGCCACGGTGAAGCTTGCCGATGAAGACACGGCGGAAAAGGCGACCTATCAGATTGTTGGCGCCGATGAATCCGACATTGATGCCGGACGGCTGTCCATTTCCGCCCCCCTTGCGCGCGCCTTGATCGGCAAGGAAAAGGGCAATTTTGTCGAAGTCACCACCCCCGCCGGGTCAAAATCCTATGAAATTCTTTCGGTCAAATATCGTTAACGATACGCGCTAGCGGCACGCGCGAACGGCACAAGCCCGCGCCGAAGGAACGCATGTCAAAGGAAAGCAGCCCCCTGCCCAACCCCGCCTTGCCGCGCAAGATGGTCAGCCCCTTGCGCGTCGTTTCGGAATTTCAGCCCGCCGGGGATCAACCCCAGGCCATCGACGACCTTGTCGCTGGCATCAAGGGCGGTGAGCGCGAGCAGGTGCTTCTTGGCGTTACCGGGTCCGGCAAGACCTTTACCATGGCCAAAGCGATTGAGCGCGTCCAGCGACCGGCCCTGATCATCGCGCCGAACAAAACCCTTGCCGCCCAGCTTTACGGCGAGATGAAGGGCTTCTTTCCCGACAACGCCGTCGAATATTTCGTTTCCTATTACGACTATTACCAGCCAGAAGCCTACGTCCCGCGCACGGACACCTATATCGAGAAAGATGCCTCCATCAACGAAGAGATCGATCGCATGCGCCATTCGGCGACGCGCGCCTTTCTCGAACGCCGAGACGTCATCGTCGTCGCCAGCGTTTCCTGCATCTACGGCATTGGCACGGTCGAATCCTATGCCCGCATGGCGATTGACATTCGCGCCAACACGCAGCTGGAACGTAGCGATCTGTTGCGCCGCCTGGTCGCCCTTCAATACCGCCGCAACGACACCGATTTTCGCCGTGGCACGTTCCGGGTGCGGGGCGACAGTGTCGAGATTTTCCCCGCCCACCTTGAAGACCGGGCCTGGCGCATCGCATTGTTCGGGGACGACGTCGAAGCCCTGACCGAGTTTGACCCACTGACCGGTGAAAAAACGGACCAATTGCCCGCCATCCGCATCTATCCAAACAGTCACCATGTGACGCCGCGCCCGACCCTGCAACAGGCCATCAAAAAAATACAAATTGATTTGAAAATTCGCCTTGAGGAATTCACAAAGGCCGGAAAACTGCTGGAAGCGCAACGCCTTGAAGAACGAACGCTGTTCAACCTCGAAATGATGGAAACCACCGGCAGCTGCGCCGGGATCGAGAATTATTCCCGTTACCTGACCGGCCGCAAGCCGGGCGAAGCCCCGCCAACCCTGTTCGAATATCTGCCCGACAACGCCCTTCTGATCGTCGACGAAAGTCACGTCACCGTGCCTCAGATTGGCGGCATGTACCGGGGCGATTTTCAGCGCAAATCGAACCTTGCCGAATATGGCTTCCGGCTTCCCTCCTGCATCGACAACCGGCCCCTGAAATTCGAGGAATGGGACAGCATGCGGCCCCAGACGCTTTTTGTTTCCGCAACGCCAGGCCCGTGGGAAATGGAACGCACCCAGGGCGTCTTTACTGAACAGATCATCCGGCCGACCGGCCTGATGGATCCCCCGGTTTGTGTGCGCGCAATCGAAACCCAGGTGGATGATTTGCTGGCAGAATGCCGGGAATTCGCCAAAAAATCCCAGCGCGTTCTGGTCACGACGCTGACCAAACGGATGGCCGAGGACCTGACCGAATATCTGAACGACGCCGGCATTCGCGTGCGCTATCTCCATTCCGACATCGACACCCTGGAGCGCATCGACATCATCCGCGACCTTCGCCTTGGCGCTTTTGACGTATTGATCGGAATCAATTTGCTGCGCGAAGGCCTCGACATTCCCGAATGCGCATTGGTGGCGATTTTAGATGCCGACAAGGAAGGCTTTCTTCGTTCGAAAACGTCCCTTGTCCAGACGATTGGCCGCGCGGCGCGCAATGTCGATGGCCGCGTTATTCTTTACGCCGATCGCATCACCGATTCG
>CAYTAE010000233.1:0-2400 GCA_964435655.1 uncultured Rhodospirillaceae bacterium | reverse complement strand
TTAGGTCTTTATGGACCAGGCATTTGATGGACCAGGACATGGCATCACCTCCTTTGTTTGAGACGGTTGCGTTGATCGGCTTGGGGCTTATTGGTTCTTCCCTTGCGCGCGTCATGAAGCGCGAAGGTCTTGCGAGAAAAATCATTGGCTGTGCACGCAGTGAGGAAAACCGCGCACTTGCATGCAAGCTCGGTTTCGTTGATCGCGTGGAGGCGGATGCGGCGAAGGCCGTAGAGGGCGCGGACCTTGTTGTTATCTGTACGCCGATCGGTGCCTATAGAACGGTTGTCGAAACCATCGCGCCGCATCTGAAAAAGGGGGCGATCTTAAGCGACGTGGGCTCGGTCAAAGAGGCCGTGTTGCGCGATTTAAGCGCGCTTGTTCCAACTGGCGTTCATTTTGTTCCAGCACATCCGGTCGCCGGCACCGAACATTCTGGCCCAGAAGCTGGTTTTGACACGTTGTTCGAGGGGCGTTGGTGCGTTTTAACCCCGGCAGAGGGGACGGCGTCCGAAGCCGTTGCGCGTGTCGCCGAACTCTGGCGGCGTGCGGGCAGCCAGGTTGAAATTATGGATGCCGCCCATCATGACAAGGTCATGGCAATTACGTCCCATTTGCCGCATTTAATCGCCTACACCATCGTTGGAACGGCAACGGATCTGGAAAGCAGCGAGCGCGCCGAAGTTGTCAAATTTTCCGCATCCGGTTTTCGCGACTTCACCCGTATTGCGGCTTCCGATCCGGTGATGTGGCGGGACATTTTCCTGAACAACCAGGATGCGGTGCTTGAGATGCTGGGTCGTTTTACGGAAGACCTTACCGCCCTGCAGCGTGCCATTCGCTGGGGGGATGGGGAGGCGCTTGAAGAACTCTTTACGCGTGCGCAGGCAATTCGCCGCAGCATCATCGACGCAAAACAGGCGTAAACGAACCCAGCTTTCATTTATAGGGATGGAACATGTCAGCCGATGGCAAAACGACCTGGGTTTTTGCCTATGGCGCGTTGATGTGGAAGCCGGGGTTTGAATGTCTTGAAATTCGTTCGGCGCTGCTGCGTGGCTATCACCGGGCGTTCTGTATTTTTTCCCATGTTTACCGGGGCTCGGTGGAAAGGCCGGGTCTGGTCCTTGGCCTTGCCCGTGGCGGTGCCTGCCGGGGGCGCGCCTTTCGTATTTTGCGTGCCCATGAGGCAAAAATACTTGCCAATTTGGATGCGCGCGAGCAGGTGACGGGCGTTTATCTGCGTCGACAGCTTTCCATTGATTTGGGCCGGGACCGGGGCCGGACGCTGGCGCATGCCTATGTGGCGGACCCGGTCCATGCTCAATATGCGGGGAAGGTGGCGCCCGCGGACGCGGCGCGTATCATTGCCGCCGGCATTGGTTCCATGGGGGCCAATCGCGACTATTTTGAAAGCACGGTAGCCCATCTCGAAGCGCTCGGCATTCGCGATACGGGCCTGCAACAAATTCAAAAATTTCTACCGATGGCTTCGTAACGCCCGTCGCGCGCGAGGCCCGTCACGCACCTCGAAAATGTCAACTTCGCCGGACAAGGTCCGTGGCCTTATGCGCAGCGCGAATAATCGCAAGAGGTGCAAAGGTCACAACCTTCCTGGTGGATGACGCTTGCGGCACCGCATTTCGGGCATTGGGAAAGGCCCCGGGCGGGCGTGGCGGAAATGTTGTCTTCTGTCGGTGCCGGTGTTTTTTTTTCGGCTTTTGGTTCCGCCAGAAACCCGATTTCAATCATGTGGCGCTCAATTACTTCACCGATGGCGGCAAGCAGGGACGGCACATAACGCCCCCCCATCCACTGGCCGCCGCGCGGGTCGAAGACGGCTTTTAATTCTTCAACGACAAAGGATACATCCCCACCACGGCGGAAAACGGCGCTGATCATGCGGGTTAGCGCGACCGTCCAGGCATAATGCTCCATGTTCTTCGAGTTGATAAAAATTTCAAACGGCCGGCAGCGGCCATCCCGAAGCACGTCATTGATGGTGATGTACATGGCGTGATCGCTATCCGGCCATTTGAGTTTGTAAGTGAGACCCGGCAGTTCGCCCGGTCGGTCGAGGGGCTGGGTTATGTAGACGACGCCGCTGCCCTCCAGCGCATCTTCCGGTCGCGGTCCGGCATCGCGCGAATCAAGGGGCAATTCTTCCTGCGCCGTTTTCGTTTCCGGTTCATCGCTGGCAACCAGAACCGCCCCCGTGATCGCGTTGGGACGGTATGTCGTGCAGCTTTTGCAGCCCATTTCATAGGCGTCGAGATAGACGTTCTTGAACGCTTCGAAGGAAAGGCTTTCCGGGCAGTTGATCGTTTTTGAGATTGAACTGTCCACATAGGCCTGAACGGCAAGCTGCATGTCCAGATATTCACGCGTTGTCAGGTGCTG
>CAYTAE010000232.1:0-2402 GCA_964435655.1 uncultured Rhodospirillaceae bacterium | reverse complement strand
ACCGAGCGCCGGGCGGTGACAGCCGAACGCGATGCGCTGGACCGTTATGCGACGCGCTTTCTTGAGGAACGCGTCGGCGCCGAATTTTCAGGTCAGCTTAATGGTGTCACGCGGTTTGGGCTTTTCGTAACCCTGGACGACACCGGCGCCGACGGGTTCATTCCGGTGCGCACGCTCGGCTGGGAATATTTCGTCCATGACGAAATCCACCACTGTCTTACCAGCGAGCAAAGCGGCCTCACCTTCCGTCTGGGGGACCGCATCCGGGTGAAACTGGCGGAAGCAAATGTCGTGACGGGCAGCCTTCTTTTTACCCTTGTCGAAGGCGGAACGCCCGGAAAAGCCAAAAGCGCGCCCGGCGGCAACCGGCGACGCAAACACCGTCCCCAGAAAAAGCCCACGCCGCCCCGCCGAAAGCGCTAACATTGGCCCCATGCACGGACCCATGGGAACGCGATGGTCGGGTCTTCTTTCGGCGTTTCTGGCCGTTCTCTTTCTTTCGGCCTGCGCTAGCAACGCCCGGCTTGCCGACGTCCAGCCCCCAGAAGGGGCCAAGGCCGTCTTTGCCGTAGGCTACAATGCCATTGCAGCAAAATACATCGAACCGAAGACGGCGCGCGCGCTCGCGATCGAAGGGCTTGAAGGCCTTTCAGATGCCGACCCGACATTGGCAATCGAAGAACGTGGCGGCCTGCTCTGGCTTGTTCAAAACGGCCGCCTACTTCGCGTTGGCGTGACCCCACGCCCTCAAAACCTGGATGCATGGGCAACATTAAGCGCGGATTTTCTCGCCGTCTCCCTGGCAAACCGGTCCCCTAAAGCAAAAGCGGATGCGGCGGCTTTCACGACGGCAATGTTCAAGCGCGTGATGGAGTCGCTGGACTCGCACTCCCGTTACACCAATGGGAAAACCAGCATCCGCCGCCGTGAAAACCGCCGGGGCTATATTGGCGTTGGCCTGCATGTGCAACAATTCGAAGACTCCTTCATCGTCACGAAAGTCCTCTCCAAAAGCCCCGCCGAAAATGCCGGCATTCAGGTTTCCGACAAAATACTGGAAATCGGCGGCACCCCGGCGGCCGCGGTCAAATTGGAAGATTTTCCGAACCGGCTTCGCGGCCCCATCCACAGCAGGCTTTCGCTTGTTCTCAAACGCCGTGGCGTTGCCAAACCCATCAAGACCATCCTGCACCGCCAGAAACTGTTTACCGCCACGGTTCATTACGAGCGCCGGAAAACCATCGCTTATTTCCGGCTCAGCAGCTTCAACCGCAACACGGCACGAAGCCTTGCCCGCCATCTGCTCTGGATTGAAGGCCAGCCCGACGCACCCTTAGGCATCGCCCTTGACCTTCGCAACAATCCTGGCGGGCTTATGGACCAGGCCATCGCCGTGGCCGATCTTTTTCTGAAATCCGGGCGAATCGTCTCCACGCACGGACGGCATCCAAACAGCAGCCAAACCTACAACGCCGTCGCAAGCGATGTCGGCACTGCGTTACCAATCGTCATCCTTCTGAACGGCAAAAGTGCCTCATCTGCCGAGATCGTCGCAGCGGCGCTTCACGATCAAGGCCGCGCCCTTGTCGTCGGCAGCCGGTCCTACGGCAAGGGAAGTGTGCAGACGATCCTGCCCCTGCCCAATGGTGCTGAAATCACCCTGACCTGGTCACGCCTCTACACCCCAAAGGGCAACGCCTTGGCCACCGGCGTCGAACCGGATGTCTGCACGGTCGGGCTTTCCAAAATCGACGCAAAGCCGCAGGCGATGTTCGCGTCCCTCGAAAAAACCCGAAAACCCGGTTCTTGCCCAGCGATTGAGGCGAAGAATGCCCTCGATTTTCCCCTCGCCGAAGAACTTCTGAAAAATGCCGGGCTCTACGCAAACCTGTCCAAGACCCCCCCCGAGGAAATCGCTCACAAGGAAGCCCTGGACTAGCGCCTCGGATCGCCTGGACCACGGCGGGTCACGCGGCCAGGGCCGGAGCGGATAGCGCCACCCTGAAAAATTGGCTTTCGTCTTGACAGGGGCCACGGAAAGGCTAAGTTTGCGGCCCCAAGACGGGCCTAGAGCGTGCAAGGAACCCCTTTGGTATGGCAAAGTCGAAGAACACTATTTTAGTCAAGTTGGTCAGCACTGCGGAGACCGGCTATTACTACCTGCGGAAGAAAAATCCGCGGCAGTTGACGGAGAAGATCGAACTCAAAAAGTACGATCCCGTCATCCGCAAGCACGTTGTTTTCAAGGAAACGAAGCTGAAATAAGCGGCTAACCCGCCGCCTTGTTCCGACCTTCAGATGTGCCGCCTACGGGCGGCATTTGCCTGACTATCCGGCGGAGCATTCCTGTTCGGCACCGGCATCGTCGTCCGCCACCCAGGCCTTGTTGCGCCCTGCGGCTT
>CAYTAE010000231.1:0-2431 GCA_964435655.1 uncultured Rhodospirillaceae bacterium | reverse complement strand
CCGCCGTGCCGTCGAGTCGTCCCTTCAGTTCCGGCAACACCAGAGCAACGGCGCGTGCGGCCCCTGTCGAGGTCGGGATCATCGAGGTGGCGGCTGCGCGCGCGCGGCGCAAATCCTTGTGCAGGCCATCGACGACGTGTTGATCGGACGTATAGGAATGGACGGTTGTCATGAAGCCTTTTTCGATGCCGACGGTCTTGTGCAGAACGTCAGCGACGGGCGCCAGGCAGTTCGTCGTGCAGGACGCGTTCGAGACAATCGTCATGCCGGCGTCAAGGCGTTCGTGGTTGACGCCATAGACGACTGTCAGGTCGGGGTCGCTGGCCGGCGCAGAAAGCAGGACTTTCTTTGCCCCGGCTTTAAGATGCTGTGTCGCCAGATCGCGTTTGAGAAAACGGCCGGTGCATTCCATGACGACATCGACGTTTAATTCACCCCAGGCGAGTTTTTTGGGGTCGCGTTCGGCCGTGACGCGCATCGGCCCCTGGCCGATGTCGATCGTGTTGTTGTTTGTTTTGACGTCGGTCGGGAAGCGCCCATGGACGGAATCATACCGCAGGAGATGTGCGTTTGTTTCCACGGGGCCTAAATCATTGATGCCGACCACGTGTAGATCGTCTCTGGTGCTTTCGGCGATGGCGCGTAGGGCAAGCCGGCCGATGCGGCCAAATCCGTTGATTCCAATCCGAATTGTCATGCCTGTTTCTTTTCCTCTCTAGGCGTTATCCGGCCACGCTTCCGGCAGCCGGTCTGTTGGTCCCAGTCTGTTGATCTCAAGGCTGAAATCCGTCTGGAAAATGCCGTTCTCTTACGCGCAGGTCAACCGGAACCGGACGCGGTTGACGTCAAAAGGAGGCAAGGCGTATTCTGCCACGGTCGCGTAAGAGCGCACAGCGAAAAACCACAAAATTCTGGAGATCGGCCATGTCGGATGTGGAGGCAGCAGAGAAGCGGCTGGAATATGCCATCGCTCGCCTCGAAGCAGCGGTGAAGGCCCGCGCCGAGATGGCCCCTGCGGCGGATGCGGGGATCGCACGAACCGAAGACGGTGAAACGTTGCGCGACAACGCGCTGGGTGACAGCGCGTTGCGTGACGTGACGGGGCGTGTTGATTCCGCAATTCTTAATCTGCGCCGGGTGTTGGGGGAATAAAATGGGCCAGGTCAGCATATCGATCAACGGGCGGGCCTATGAGATTGCCTGCGACAATGGCCAGGAAGAGCACCTTGAACGGCTTGCGGCTTTCGTCGATGAGCGGGTTGCGGGGCTTGTCACATCGGTCGGTCAGGCCGGGGACGCGCGGCTGCTTGTCATGGCCTCGCTGTTGATTGCCGATGAACTTGCCGAAGCCTATGGAGATCTGGCGAAACAGCAGGACGAAAGCAAGGCACCGGAAGGCGTTGACGCGGACCGCGCGGCTGAAAAGCTCAATGCCCTGGCGGCACGGGTCGAGGGCATTGCCGATCGCCTGATTTCTGCCTAGAGTGAACGTTAGGGTAAGGCTTCGCGGTGCGTAAGGTGTTGAAATCCCTGGGGCCAATACACACCTCTAGGGAGCTGTCCCTGCCGGGATCGTGGTCCCGGTACATGGCACCCACCTGCACTTGCAGGTCACAGAGGATATCAGGCGCCGACGGCCAGCGCAGCTTTACCCACCTTTTTCGGTAAAAATTTCAGCCTGCGGCAGAAGTTCCGGCCTTTGAGTTCGCTCACCGACAACCAAAGCAGACAAGGCAAGCAAGCCGTTCGGGAAACGGCGAAGGCCCGTCGCCGGCATGTGGCCATGGCGGCGGACGCCGACGCGGCAAATGTCATGGCGGCGCATTTTCTTGATGGCGTCCCCTGCGGCGCTGAGGCTGGCGCAAAAAGTGTCGGTGGGTATTGGCCGGTTGGGAGCGAAATGGATTCGCGGCCGTTGCTGAAGGCCCTTGACGAAGCGGGCTGGCAATGCGCCCTTCCGGTTGTGGAAAAAGCAGGGACGCCACTTTGTTTCCGGGCGTGGCGGCCGGGTGACGATCTGGAACCCGGGGCGCATGCCATCCCGGCGCCGCTGGCAACGGCGGCGAGGGTGACGCCAGCCCTGTTGCTGGTGCCGCTTTTGGCCTTTGACCGGTCGGGCCATCGGGTTGGCTATGGTGGCGGCTATTACGATCGGTCGATTGCCGCCCTGCGTGGGGCCGGCGCGTTGCTTGCCGTTGGCCTTGCCTATGCCGGCCAGGAGCTTGCCGCCGTTCCCGTTGCGGGCAACGATGCGGCGTTGGATTGGGTCGTGACGGAACGCGAAGCGATAGAGATAGGTTGAGGATTAAGGCATGCGAATTCTTTTTTGCGGCGATGTGGTGGGACGTTCCGGGCGCGAGGCGATCCTTGCGCATGTTCCGGACATTCGCGAGAAGCTGCAACTGGACCTTGTCGTCGTGAATGCCGAGAA
>CAYTAE010000230.1:0-2432 GCA_964435655.1 uncultured Rhodospirillaceae bacterium | reverse complement strand
TTCCTGTTCCTTCTCGATTTCCAGGATTTTGCCGTCGTTGGTTCAAGTCCGGAAATTCTGGTTCGGGTTCGCGACGACGTGGTCACAATCCGTCCGATTGCCGGAACGCGGCGGCGTGGAAAAAATGCCGAAGAAGACCGGCAGCTCTCGGAAGACTTGCTCGCCGACCCAAAAGAACGGGCCGAGCACCTGATGTTGTTAGACCTTGGACGGAACGACGTTGGCCGTGTCGCCGAGATTGGCAGCGTTCATGTAACCGAAGAAATGGTTATTGAATATTATTCCCACGTCATGCACATCGTTTCGAACGTTGAAGGTAGGCTCGATCCGAAATTCGATTCGATTGACGCGCTTATTGCAGGCTTTCCAGCCGGAACCGTATCTGGTGCGCCAAAAGTACGCGCGATGGAAATCATCGAAGAACTGGAACCGGACCGCCGAAGTATCTATGGCGGTTGCGTTGGTTATTTTGCGGCCAATGGCACTATGGACAGTTGCATCGCCCTGCGCACGGCCATCGTGAAAGATGGGACCATGTACGTGCAGGCAGGCGGCGGGGTTGTTGCAGACAGCGATCCGGAGGCCGAATATCAAGAAAGCCGCAACAAAGCGATGGCGCTTTTACGCGCTGCTGAAGAAGCAATCGGCTATTCAGGTGGCGACCGGAAAAAAAGCTCCTAACGATCCGCCACAGCGTTAAGACGCTTGCGCACAATCGTGCTTGCCGGAACCAAAACAAACCCTTTTTCCGAAAGTGTCGGCAGCCATTCCTGGAGTGCTGCCAGCGTTACCTTGTGGGGGTGGCCAATTCCGATTGCCGCCCCTTCTTTTTTGGCGATTTCTTGCAGCTTTTCCAGACCTTCTTTCACATTTTCCGCCGACCGGTAATTGTCGAGAAAAACCTGTCGTTCGGCGAAGGGAACGCCGATTTCCTGCGCCAGTTTTTTTGCAACACTATCAGCGGTCGTTCGGGAATCGATGAAAAGAAGTCCGCGTGCCTTTAATTCACGAAAGACCACCGCCAGCCGGGTTGAGTCTTTCGTAAATTTGCTGCCCATGTGATTGTTAATGCCGACATAGTGTTTGAAGCGGTCAAAGTCCCAGGAAAGATGCTCCAGAATTTCATCTTGGGTCATATGAACCATCAGCGCGTGTGGCCCAGGGTCGCCATTCTTCCCCTGGGGTTCCATGGGAACGTGGATCAACAGCTCGTGCCCAGCGTCGCGCGCCGCTATCGTTTGTTCCGGAAGCCTGCTTGCGTAAGGCAGAAAAGCCAAAGTGAGCGGCGCGGAAAGCTTGATCACGTCGGCAGTGCGCGCCTCACTCATCCCAAGGTCGTCAAGAACAATGGCGATCATTGGCCGTCCTTGAATGGCGGGTTCCGGAATGGCTTCACGCATCCATTGCGGCTGAGGCTCTCTTTTTTTGGAAGGCGTGTCGGCCAGTTTTGCCGTCACCGCCGCAATTTTTGGCGTTGGCGCCTTGTCCACGAAAAAAAGCGCCAGACCGGCGCCCGTTGCAAGGCCAATGCCCAGAAAAAGAATTGCCATCCGGACCGACTTCCAGGCCCCGGCTTTCCAAAATCTCCAGGGATCGGTCTTCTTTTTTCGTTTGTTCATGTTCGTTTTTTCACAGGGTGCCAACGCGTCAGCAACAAGGAGTTTGAAACAACGCTGACACTGCTAAATGCCATTGCGCCACCGGCAAGGATTGGACTTAACAGGCCCGATGCCGCAAGGGGAATCCCGATGACATTGTAGATAAAGGCCCAGAAAAGATTCTGCCAGATTTTTGCAACCGTTGCCCGTGAAACCCGGACGGTTTCCGGAAGCAAAAGCGGTTCGCCGCGCATCAGGGTCACGCCGGCGGCCTCAATCGCAACGTCCGTCCCCGTCCCCATGGCGATCCCGACATCGGCAGCTGCCAGCGCCGGCGCATCGTTCATGCCGTCGCCAACCATGGCAACGACCTCGCCTTCCCGCTGAAGTCTTTCAACTTCGGCAATCTTTTGCTCTGGCAGAATTTCAGCCATGACTTGATCGATTCCAAGCTTGCCAGCAACGGCGGCGGCCGTGCGTTGATTGTCGCCAGTCATCATGACGACCCTAAGCCCCAGTTTTTTGAGGCGGACGATAGCTTCTGCCGTCGTGGCCTTGATGGGATCGCTCGCGGCGATGAAGCCAAGAAGGCGGCCTTCCCCATGGGCCATCCACATAACGGTCGCACCCTGGGTTTCCAGCTCCTGCGCCTTGAGATCCAACAGGGCGATGGCAACGCCGTTGTCGGCCATTAATTTGCGATTGCCAATCCACAAAAGCTGGCCATCGACGACGGCTTCCAGGCCCCGCCCGGTGAGACTTTGAAAACGGGCAAGGGGTTTTAGCGGCGTGTCGCCCACCGCATCAAGCATGGCGCGTGCCAGGGGGTGCTCG
>CAYTAE010000229.1:0-2452 GCA_964435655.1 uncultured Rhodospirillaceae bacterium | reverse complement strand
GATGGGTCGCGTTTAGCGCCTGCCAGCTTTCCGCGTCCATGGAACGGTCAAGACCGGCCAGCACCAACCGCCCCTTCGGCAGACAGGCAACCAGGCTTAAAAGATCCGCCGTCGCCGGGATGCTGCCGGTCGAACCGGCGGCGATGACCGGACCCTTTGGCGGCGACGCCCGCCACATTTTTACCTGCGCCTCCAACAGCCGGTTGCGGCGATCCGCCGGATCGATGCCGCCTTCCTGGGCCAGAATGCCCGGCCAATGGTTCGTCAAGATATGCAGAAAGCCAAGGGTCTCCTGCCAATGGACGGCGTAATCCTCTGGCACCAGATGGGCCAGCCTGTCGAGGGACACGCGTTCCGTCTCTACCCGGTCGAGAAAGCGGGCCAGTTCGCCAGCGAGGGTGGCCGCCTGTTCTGGCGTTGGGCGCGCGCGGCCATCCTTGCGGCGCAGGCCCTCATGCATCAGAAGTTCGCTTAAAAGCAGGCGACGGCGAAGGTCCGAAATGGCCGGCGGCAGTTTCAACGCGTCTTTGGCAAAGGCGCTTTCCTGAAAGAGAAAGACCTCTTCATCCAAATCGCCGATTGGCAGCATCAAAGGAAGCAGCATCGGCGTGCCGCCACGCAACCGCAAAAATGCTTCGCGAAGAGCGCGAACGGCGCGACGGGTCGGAAGAAGAATTTGGTAATCGGCAAGGCGAAAAAAATCTTCGCCAATTTCGTCAAGAATACCGGCGGCAAGCGCATCGACAAAACCCTTGCCGGGCGCAATCGACAAAACTTTCGGCCGCCTGGTCATGCGCGCCCAATCATGGCTGGTTTTCCTGAAAGCGTTCTTCGACCATGGCCAGGCCGGGCAGGGTTCCAACATGAAACCAGGTGCCTTTGTGGGCCAGGCCGAAAAGACGCCCATTGGACAGGGCCTGATCGTACAGAAGGTTTAGGGAAAAACGCCCGTCCGGGGCGACGTCAAAAAGCCTGGGATGAAGCAGCTGCACCCCGGTAAAGACAAAGGGGGCCGAGGCCCCGGGCCGACGCTCCAAGCCCCCATCCGCCGCCATTTCGAAATCCCCTGCGCCGTCATAGCCAACGGCACGCGCAACGGGTTGAAGCAGGAGAAGCCCATCCATCTTCGCGTCGTCCCAAGCCGTAGCCAGCCGGGCCAGTGCCGGCGTTTCGAAATCCTGCCAAAGCACGTCGCCATTGATTGCAAAAAAATTTCGGCCCTGAAAATGCGCCAGGGCGCAGGCCAGACCGCCGCCGGTCTCAAGGGCTTCGGGTTCTTCGGAATAGGTGATTTTCAGATCGCGGCGAGGGGCAAGTTGGGTTCGAATCTGCGCACCCAGATGGTGCAGATTGACAACGACCTCTTCGACGCCCGCCGCCGCCAACCGGTCCAGGGCGCGATCGAGAAGGCTGCGCCCGGCAATGGGAACAAGGGGCTTGGGCAGAGCATCGGTCAGCGGGCGCAGGCGTTCGCCACGCCCTGCCGCCAGCACCATCGCCCGCGAGGGCATGTCCGTTGCGGCCTTCAAGACATCGCCTCCGGCACGTTCCGCAACGGGGCCGGCAAATTCACGTCCAGCCAGTTGCGCAACGGCGCCAATTCGCGCGCGCGCAGATTTTCTTCCAACAACCGCCAGACACGCGGGATGTGCGAAAGATAAATCGCCTTGCCGTCGCGCCGGAAAAGACGCGTAAAGATGCCAAGAATCTTGCAATTGCGCTGGGCCCCTAAAATGGCGTAAGCGCGTGCGAAAGCCTGGGGGTCCAATTGCGGAAAGGCGGCAAGGTAACGCGCCTTCATGCGTTCGACACGGGAAGGCGCCATGTCGCGGCGCGCGTCCCCAAGAAGGGAAACAACGTCATAGACCGCCGGGCCGCAAAGCGCGTCCTGAAAATCAAGCAGGCCGCACGCGCCAACCCCATCCCGGTCCGGCAGGTGGAGAAGGTTGTCCACATGATAGTCGCGCAGCACAAGCGTTTGCGAGCTTACGCGCGCCAGACCAAGCAATGGCGGCCAAAGTGCGGCAAAGCTCTCGCGCGTTTCCGGTGAAGGCGTTTCGCCCGTCATCGCCGGAAGGTACCAATCCACCAACAGCATGGCTTCTTCAAGAAAGCGTGCGTCCGTATAAGCCGAAAGTTTTTCTGGTACCGCCATTTCCAGAGGGCGCCGATGCAGGTCGATTAAAAGATCGGTCGCCAGGTTGTAGAGCGGCTCTTCCATTGCTCCATCACCGAGGACGCGCGTATAGGTTGCCTCGCCCAGATCTTCAAGAAGCAAAAAGCCATTTTCAGCATCGACGGCAAAAATTTCCGGTGCGCTGTAGCCAAGGCCCTGAAGGTGCCGAGCGATGGCCACAAACGGGCGCACGTCCTCGCAATCGCGCGGCGGCGCGTCCATCAGGATAAAACCGTCGTCCCTGCCAGCAACGCGCGCATAACGGCGAAAGGACGC
>CAYTAE010000228.1:0-2474 GCA_964435655.1 uncultured Rhodospirillaceae bacterium | reverse complement strand
TAGCCAAGGGCCCAACGATCTCCGCCCCGGGTGGGGCTGACCATTTGCACGGTCTGGGCCAGCATGTTGATTAGGAAGCCGCTGACGCAGGCGATGGTGGCATGGTCGTCGTCGCGTTCGGCAATCCGGTCCGACTTTCCCGCCTCGCGCAATTTCTGCTTTCGTTGGCGTGCACGCCCGGCATTTGCTTTTGATGTCAACGCTTCGCGGTTTTGCATGACCAGTTCGACGCCCATCAATTCTTCAGGCGTGAAGGTGGCATGGACACGATCGAGGATTTTTAGATTGAGGATCGAGAAGCGGTTCGTGACGCAGCGATATTTGTCGAAAAGCGCCAGCACACGGCGGGTCAATTCCAGGTTTTTGAGTGGCGCCGCCGTTGTCGTCTGGGGCAAAAACCCGGTGATCCGTTGATGGTCTTCAATGAAGCGATCGTAGTCGGGGTTGTCCATCGGGTCCGTCGCCCAATAACAGAACCCGGTTTGGGCCGCCGTCCCAAACAAGTCGGTCATTGTTTCCAGCACGCCGCACCAAAGGGCTGAAGATTCTGGCGTGTAGGGCAAGTGCCCTTCGAATTTTTCAGCTGCAATGCCGCAGAACCAGCATCCCATCGAACAGCCTTGGGAAAGCTCGTAGGCAACGAGGGGGTGGGTGATGTTGGGGCCAGACGCGCCAAGTTCGCTCATCGAGCGGGCGATCTGCCGCTGCCGCCAGATGCTGAAAGCCGGATTGATGTCGGTTGCATCGCCGGACTCGCGCAGTTGCTCGCGGTGCGCAATCATGTCGCACATGTAATCCGACCACAGCTTTGAGAGCGGCCATTTTTTCTCGTCATCGGTGTGGCGGTATTTTAAATATTGGCGGTGAAACAGAGGCAGCATCAATGCTGGGTCGGCTTTAAGCCCGTATTCTTCAGTGGCCTGTTTCAGGTGTTCCAAATCGTCCGCATGATCGCGCAGCTTGTCGCGAAAATGTGGATCGGCGACGAGGCGTTCCATGAATCGCTTGATATGGGCGAGTTGGCGAAGCTCTTCCGCACTCCGCGAATCGAAGATGGAACGATAGGTATCGATCGTGCCACTCATGGGCTCTCTTTTTTGTTCAATGATTTTAGTTGCTAACACACGGTGGCGATAACAGATGATGACGGCGGATTGCCGCCTCCGCCACCGTCATTCAGGGTTGTAACCACCACGGCTACCACCTCTGCAGCCGCGGGGTCTGTTTCGCGCGTTCCCGGTGAATTGCCCTTGCCGCCAGCGACGGCGTCAAGTTGCTCGTCGCTTAACTCCGCTTTTGCCTGCGCCTGAATGTAGGCCTTTGCCTCGTCCAGGGTGACGTCATAGCCTTTGCCATTGGCGATCTCGACAATCGATGCAATGCCGCCGGCACTTTTTGTGACCTCGGCAAGAAGGTCCGGGTTTGCCTGCAAATCGGCAACAAAACGTTCGATATCAGTCTGGCTCATGACTTTCCCCTTCCTTCTTTTTTCCCCAAAACTACCTTTGCCCTGCTTTCTCCAAGCGGCGCGTGCTTTGACTTCGGCATCAAGTGCGCTAACAGACCAAGGCGGATGACGTTGGCAGGGTGGTAGGGTCGCAGGTGGAATCCGATCTGCCGCCATTGCCGCCGGCGACGGCGTTGAGCTGCTCGTCGCTCAACTCGCCTTTCGCCTGGGCGTTGATGTAGGCCTTCGCTTCGTCGAGGCTGACCTCATAGCCCTTGCCATTGGCGATCTCGACGATGGAGGCAATGTCACCGGCACTTTTTGTGACCTCGGCAAGAAGGTCCGGATTTGTCTGCAGATCGGCAACAAAACGTTCAATGTCAGCCTGGCTCATGCGGTCTCTCCAGAACGTTGTTGGCGTAATTTAGGTCACGACGGCAACAGCAACGACAGCAACTTCGGCACCGTCGACCACCGTGGTTACGGTCTCGGCCGTTTGCACGCTATTCGTCTGTGTCGCCACGGATCCATGATGATGGTGGTGATGATGATGATGGTGCTTGCCGCCGGCGACGGAGTCGAGCTGCTCGTCGCTCAATTCTTCTTTCGCCTGGCCCTGAATGTAGGCTTTGGCTTCCTCAAGGGTGATGTCATAGCCCTTGGCCTTGGCGATTTCGACGACGGACGCAACGCCTCCGGCGTTTTCTTTGACTTCGGCAAGAAGGTCCGGGTTTGTCTTCAAATCGGCGACGAAACGTTCAACATCGGCTTGGCTCATGGTTTTCTCCTGCGATTTTTATGTGACGCTTAAATTTTACGTCGTCGATTCCAAGCGGCACGCCTTTCCGATGTCCGCTATTCTGTTGCAAGCCTAGCTTAGGGTATGGCCTTTGACCACTCGAAAAACATGACAAAAACATTACAATTCTGTGAGTTTTCAAAATGTTCCGTTTCCGTTGCCTTGCTTCGCGTCTTGTCAATCCAGCGCTTGGAGATGTAGGCTTCGCGCCATGCACCGCCTGTTCTT
>CAYTAE010000227.1:0-2493 GCA_964435655.1 uncultured Rhodospirillaceae bacterium | reverse complement strand
GCCTTTTCATGGCCTTCGTTTTAAAGGGCATCGCTTCGATTGTGGCAATCGCCTCGGTTTTCTGGAGGCAAATTTGGCATATGCTCTGGCACAGAAAGGATTCCGTGAAAGCGCGCGCGCCATGCTCGAAGGCTATGCTAAAAAGGACTAGCCTTTAACTCTCATATGCGACTGGCAAATGACCGGTCTTCGGAAAGAAGTTTATGAAAATTGCGATGATCGGCTCCGGCTATGTGGGCCTCGTTTCCGGCACCTGCTTTTCCGAATTTGGGATGCACGTCACTTGTGTTGATCAGGATGCGGCGAAAGTCGAGGGCTTGCGCCGTGCGGAAATTCCAATTTACGAACCGGGCCTTAACGCGCTTGTCACGTCGAATTTGAAGGCGGGTCGCCTTTCCTTTACGACGGATCTTGCGGCGGCCGTTCGCGATGCGGATGCTGTTTTTATCGCCGTCGGTACGCCAAGTCGCCATGGTGATGGCTATGCGGATTTAAGCTTCGTGCGTGCCGCTGCTGAAGAAATAGCAGCCGCGTTGCAGGGCTACACCGTTGTTGCCATGAAATCGACGGTGCCAGTCGGCACGACCCGGGAAATTCAGGACTTGCTTCGTAAGCTTGCGCCCGATTGCGAGATTGATGTTGTATCGAATCCGGAATTTTTGCGGGAAGGCTCGGCACTAAACGACTTTATGCGTCCGGACCGGGTTGTGATCGGGGCAGCTTCGGAACGTGCGCGCGAAGTCATGCGCAGCATTTATCACCCGCTTTACCTTCTTGAAACGCCCATTCATTTTACGAGCCAGGAGACAGCGGAACTCACGAAGTACAGTGCGAACGGCTTTTTGGCGATGAAAATTACCTTCATTAACGAAATTGCCGACCTTTGCGAAAAAGTGGGTGCCGACGTTCATGACGTGGCGCGCGGCATTGGTTTCGATGGTCGAATTGGGTCAAAATTTTTACATGCCGGGCCTGGTTATGGCGGCTCCTGTTTTCCGAAGGACACGCGCGCGTTAGTCGAAACGGCAAAGCGTGTTGGTTCGTCCCTTCGTCTGGTTGAAACGGTCATTGATGTCAACACAGCGCGCAAAAAGCAAATGACGGAACGTATTCTAGCCGCAATCGAGCCGGACCCGGATGGTAAGACGGTGGCTATTTTAGGTCTTACGTTTAAGCCAAACACGGATGATATGCGCGAAAGTCCAAGTCTCGATATCGTACCGGCCCTTGAAGCCGCAGGGGTCAAGGTGCGTGCGTTTGACCCGGAAGGCATGGCGGAGGCAAAAAAGCTTCTAAAAGACGTAACCTATTGTGAAGATTCTTACGAGGCGATGACGGACGCGGACGTTCTCGTTCTTTTGACAGAGTGGAATGCCTTTCGAAGTCTTGACCTTGTGCGCATGAAGCAACTGTTGCATCGTCCCGTCATCGTTGACCTGCGCAACATTTACAATCCATCCGAGATGCGGGCGGCGGGGTTTGACTACCGTGCTATCGGTCGGCCAATGGCGGGCGAGTCTTCTTCATGACAATAACGCACCGTTTCGATCCGACCATTCTGCGCGAATACGATATTCGCGGCGTTGTTGGAAAAACGCTGACTGAGGCCGATGCCCGGGCGCTTGGGCTCAGCTTTGGCACCATATTGGCTCGGTCCGGGGGCACGAAGGTTATGGTTGGCTATGACGGACGGCTAAGTTCGCCTTCTCTGGAAAAGGCCCTGATGGCAGGGCTGGTGGCGGCAGGGATGACGGTCCATCGCGTCGGTCTTGGGCCGACGCCGATGCTTTATTTCGCGGTTCGAACCCAGGGGGGGGATGGCGGGGTGATGGTCACCGGTTCGCACAATCCGCCGGATCAGAACGGCTTTAAGATGATGCTGCGTAAGGCGGGCTTCTATGGAGACGATATTCAGGGATTGCAGGCCTTGGCCGGGAAAGGTGATTTTGCGACAGGCAAGGGCAGCGTTGTTGAAGAACCCGTTTTTGACGCTTATGTCGAGCGGCTGTTTGCGGATTATCACGGGACGCGCCCATTAAAAATTGCCTGGGATGCGGGCAATGGTTCGGCGGGCGAGGCCATGGCGGCGTTGACGAAAAAACTTCCCGGAAAGCATTTCCTGTTGAACGCGGAGGTGGATGGCACCTTTCCTGCCCACCACCCGGACCCAACGGTCGAAGAGAATCTTCTGCAGCTTCGCCAGACAGTTCTTGAAGAAGGCTGCGATCTTGGCATCGGCCTGGACGGCGACGGCGACCGCATCGGTGTCCTTGATGGCAAGGGCCGCATTCTCTGGGGGGATCAATTGCTGGCAATTTACGCAAAGGAGGTTCTTTTGGAACATCCTGGCGCGCCAATCATCGCCGACGTAAAGGCAAGCCGAATCCTTTTCGACGAAATCGCGAAGGCTGGCGGAAAACCGTTGATGTGGCGGACTGGGCATTCCCTGATCAAATCGAAGATGGTTGAGATGAAGGCGCCATTGGCGGGTGA
>CAYTAE010000226.1:0-2500 GCA_964435655.1 uncultured Rhodospirillaceae bacterium | reverse complement strand
AGGACATAACTAAAATTTGCATTTGGCATATTTGTACCGTCACTGGCCAACCCGGGAATTGCCTGATTGAGAAGGACCGCGAGAAGCATGGCGGCAAGCAGCGCCAGCAAGCAGCGCAGAGCCGTTCGCCGTTCGTTTGGAAATGTGATCCAAGCCCACAAGAGAAGGGATGGGAGCACAAAGAAGGCTCCAGCCCGCGCCATTAGGCCAAAGGTGAGAAGAAAACCACCAGCCGCAAGCCAGCCTAGGTGAGGCTTTTCAACGTTGAGCCAAAGAAGAGCGATGCCAAGAACGCCAAAAAAGAAGCCGGCATTCTCTGTCATCGTTAGGGGGGCGTGTTCGTCGGCGAAAGCAAAGAGTAGAGCAAAAACCAGAAAACCTCCTGCAAGCCCCATTTTGATCGAGGTAGCGCGGGCAGCAAAAAAGGCAATCGCGCCTGCAAATGTGCCTTGCAAGAGAAGTGCAAGCTGCAGATCCCGCCCGGTAAGGGATAAAAAACTTGCGAGAAGAGACGTATAGATCGGACGGCGTTGGTTCCATGGTGAGAGTTCGCCACTATCCAGCAGGGCATTCGCCCCGCGAAAATAGCTGGCGGCATCGTTCCATGGCAGCAATCCGCCGATAAGATTGGGATGGCTGCGCCCGCTTGCCCATAGGCTGAAGAGCACGGCGAGGACGGAAAGGATGGCCAGGAAAAGGCCAAGGCTGGCGGTGGGGAAAGAGGTGCGGCTTGCTACGGTTGTCACGTTTGGAAAAAGCTGTTGCAGCACGGGCAACGCCAGGGCCAGCAAAAGCAGGCAAAGGGGTAACCATGTTGGAATCAGAATCGCGACATCCCGCATCTTGGTATCCTATTTACGTCTTTGAGCCTTTTTCGACATTGAAACCGGCTTCCTGCCAGGCCTTGATGCCGCCCTTCACATGGGTAATTTTTTCAAAGCCGGCCGCGAGGCAAAGCTCGGCCGCTTGGAGGGAGCGCGAGCCGGCGGCGCAATGAAGCACCAGTGTTTTTTCGTCCCCGCTTGGCAGGTGAAACGGGTTGAAGCTGGAAAGGGGGTGAAGCACGGCGCCGGGAATGCAGGCTTCGGCATGCTCTCCGGCTTCCCGAACGTCAACCAGAACCGCTTCGCCCTTTTCAAGCCAGGCCTTGATCGTTGCGGGATCAATTTCCTTGATGCGTTCATCTTTCGGTTGCGGCACGATTTGTCTCCTTTTCGACTCAAGGGTCCATTGGTTCAGGCTGTTGGCCCAGGCTGGGCCATCACTTTTTGCTGCGTACGTGCCACAGCATATCGCTGACGGCAATGTCTGGCTTCTTTATATTTAACCTTGTTAATTTAGGGAATGCGGACAAAACGGAAAGGGGGAGGCGTCATGAAAGCGGATATCAAGGGTTTCTTTGATGAGGCGACCTACACGGTCTCTTATGTGATTGCGGACCCGAAAACCGGCGATGCGGCGATCCTCGATCCGGTTCTGGATTACGACCCGGCATCGGGGAAATATTCGACCCGTTCGGCCGATAAAATCCTCGCCTTTGTCCGTGAAAAAAACCTGAAGGTGACGTGGATATTGGAGACCCATGTCCACGCCGATCACCTGACCGCCAGTGCCTATCTTCAGGAACAGTTCAACGCCCCGCTGGGCATCGGCGAAGACACGCGGAAGGTGCAGGCTTTCTTTAAAGGCTTTTACAACGCCGAGGCCGCATTCAAGACGGACGGTTCGCAATTCGACCATCTGTTCAAGGATGGCGAGGTTTTCCGGATCGGTGACATGGAAGGCCGCGTCCTTGCCACGCCGGGTCATACGCTGGCCTGCGTTACCTATGTCGTTGGCGATGCCGCCTTTGTTGGCGACACGCTGTTCATGACGGATTACGGCACCGCGCGAACGGATTTTCCAGGCGGGGATGCCAGCGCGCTTTACGATTCAATCCACCGTCTCTATGGGGAACTGCCGCCGGAGACGCGCCTTTTCCTGTGTCACGATTATGGTGCGCCCGGACGGGAGGAATTTGTCTGGGAGACACCCCTGGCCGAACAACGCAAGAAGAACGTTCATATTCACGAAGGCGTTTCGAAGGATGCGTTCATAAAACTGCGCCAGACGCGCGACAAAGGGCTGGCGGCACCAAGGCTGATCCTGCCGGCAATTCAGGTCAACATGCGCGCAGGCAGTTTTCCGCCGCAGGAAGCGAACGGCGTTTCCTATCTGAAGATTCCAGTGCGTCCGGCCGAACCGTCCCGCTAGCGGGGGTTACCGTTCCTCGGGCGGGTCGAGGGTTTTCAAATTGCGCCGCATGACCTTGCCGGAGCTTGTCTTCGGCAAATCATCGACGAATTGGACGCGTCTGGGCACCTTGTAGGCGGCCATGTGTTCGCGGCAATAGCTGATAATGGCGTCGGCATCCGCCTGGGCATCGTTGCGCAGCACAATATAGGCCTTTGCGATTTCGCCTTTCGTCGCGTCCGGTTGGCCACCGACGGCGACCATGGCG
>CAYTAE010000225.1:0-2501 GCA_964435655.1 uncultured Rhodospirillaceae bacterium | reverse complement strand
GCGCACGTTCCATAAAGATGATGAAGGCAATAACGCCAACGACCATCACCGCAAGCGCGAGAATAAAGACTGTCGAGAGCGCGCCTGTACGCCCAAGCTCCATCGTTCCCACCAAGGCGGATGGCAAATTGGCGACAATGCCGGCGAAGATAATCAGGGAAATTCCGTTCCCCACCCCGCGCGCCGTAATCTGCTCGCCAAGCCACATCAGAAAAATTGTGCCCCCGACCAACGTAATAACTGTTGTCGCCCGGAAAAAGACGCCCGCCTCAATCACGGCGGAGCCTTGCGCGCCAGCCATGCCTTCAAGGCCGACAGCAATCCCATATCCCTGAACGGCCGCGAGCAGCACAGTGCCATAACGCGTGTACTGATTGATTTTCTTGCGCCCCGATTCCCCTTCTTTCTTCAACTGCGCGAAGTAAGGCGAGACGGCCGTCATCAACTGAATGATAATCGATGCGGAAATATAAGGCATAATGTTGAGCGCAAAGATCGTCATGCGCCCCAAGGCACCGCCGGCAAACATGTCGAACATGCCGAGAATACCGCCCGCATTCTGGCGGAAAAGTTCGGCAAGAATTGTCGGGTCAATCCCTGGAAGCGGGATGTAAGTTCCAAGCCGATAAACAATCAGCGCACCCAGCGTAAACCAAATACGCTGGCGAAGCTCCGTCGCCTTGGCAAAGGAGCCAAAATTAAGATTCGCGGCCAGTTGCTCCGCAGCAGAGGCCATCAATTCTCTCCGGAATCTACGGCTTTTTTACTGGTTTTTGTCTTCACCGGCTTCTCAACGGCAGATGCCGCAACGGTGACCTTGCCGCCCGCCTTTTCAACGGCCGCAATTGCCGCCTTCGAAGCACCGGTCACCTCAATGGTCAGCTGCGCGGTGATCTTGCCTTTGGCGAGTAAACGAATCCCATCCTGAAGACGCCCAACCAAGCCGGCCTCGCAAAGGTGTTTCTCAGTAACCGGTTTCTTAATATCCAGCTTGCCATCATCAACCGCCTGCTGAAGCCTGCCCAAATTCACCAGCTGGTAATGCTTGCGACCTGGGTTCCAGAAACCTCGACGAGGCAATCGCCGATAAATCGGCATCTGTCCACCCTCGAAGGCATGCAACGCCACACCGGTGCGCGATTTCTGGCCTTTATGACCACGCGCCGACGTTTTGCCGGTTCCGGAACCGATACCCCTGCCAACACGCTTACTTGCATGGCGGGAACCGGGACGATTGGAAATTTCATTCAGCTTCATAGCTATCCGCTCAACACTCGAGGAGTTACGACTCGTCCACCCGTACCAGGTGGGCAACCTTCCGGATCATGCCTCGAACCGCCGGCGTATCTTCAAGGTCGCGCGAACGATGCATCCGGTTCAAGCCAAGGCCAATCAAAGTACCGCGTTGATCCTTCGGTCGCCCGATCGGACTGGCGATCTGGGTAACGCGGAGGCGCTTTTTTATATTTTCCGCCATTCTCTTCTCTCTTTTACGCGTTGTCCCGGTGACCAACGATTTCGTTCACTTTTTTACCGCGCCGACTGGCAACGCCGCGCGGGGAAGACCCCTTCCCAAGGGCGTTGAACGTCGCCCGAATCATATTATGGGGATTCGATGAGCCAATGGATTTCGCAACGATATCCTGAATCCCAAGAGCTTCAAACACGGCCCGCATCGGGCCGCCGGCAATGATCCCCGTACCGGGCTGTGCCGCACGCAGCACAACCAATCCGGCGCCATAGCGCCCTTGAATGTCATGGTGAAGGGTGCGCCCATCACGAAGCGGCACTTGGACCAAGGCCCGTTTTGCCCGCTCCGTTGCCTTGCGGATGGCTTCAGGCACTTCACGCGCCTTACCCGTTCCAAACCCGACACGTCCCTTCTGGTCACCGGCGATGACCAGGGCTGCAAATCCGAAGCGGCGACCACCCTTGACGACTTTGGCCACACGATTAATCGCCACCAAGCGTTCGACGATATCTGATTCTGCCCTATTGGAACGATCGCCTCGCTGGTTTCCTCCCCCGCGTGACTTCGCCATGGTTTTTGATGTGCCGTCTGTTGCCATTCTCAATTCTCCGCGCGACCTAGATTAGAAAGACAACCCGCTTTCACGAGCCGCTTCGGCCAGCGCTTTCACCCGACCATGATAGAGATAACCACCGCGATCAAAATAAACATCCGAAACGCCAGCGGCCTTTGCCCGGACAGAAAGAAGCTTACCCACTTCACGGGCAGCATCGATTCCGGCACCGGTTTTAAGCTTTCCCTGAAGCTCTTTGTCAAGGCTCGACGCAGAAGCGACGGTAGCGCCCTTCGTGTCATCGATCACTTGCGCATAAATATGCTGAGACGACCGGAAGACCGAAAGCCGCAGGCGTCCACGGCTCTTGCTGCGGAGCTTTGCACGCACACGACGACGGCGTAAAAATAGACTTTTCATGCGCTTCATTCGTTCCGCCCTTACTTCTTCTTGCCTTCTTTGCGAACAATAATCTCA
>CAYTAE010000224.1:0-2531 GCA_964435655.1 uncultured Rhodospirillaceae bacterium | reverse complement strand
GGGATCGGTTTTATGCGACCGTCGCCGGTTTCGAATATACGCTCTATCAACTCGTCGAGACCGCTGCCGATCTGGGGCTTCTCGCCGAATACCAATATGATGGCCGCGACAAGGCGTTGGCACCGCTAACGTCCGGGGATGGGGATCTTTTTCTGGGTGCGCGTCTGGCCTTGAACGACGTGCAGAGCACGGAGGCGCTGGTCGGGTCGGTTGTTGACCGGTCGTCCCAGGCAACGCTTTTCTTTGTCGAGGCGGCGCGCCGGATCGGCGACAATTGGAAGGTGGAGTTTGAAGGCCGCTTCTTCTTCAACGGGCAGGACGACGTTCTTGTTGCCGGTATCCAGGACGACGATTTCCTGACGCTTCGGCTAAGCCGTTTTTTCTAAAAATTCGGGAACGCCTAGGGAAATCAGCGGGTTTTGACCGCCGTTAAGAAATTCTTAAACTTTTTAATTAATCTTTACGGACTATTAACCGCGTTAACGGGGGCGTGTCGATCGGCCACCCACGTCTGAAAGTAAAAATGGCCATGAACGATTTGGAGGAAGTGTGGACGGCCCATGCCTTGCGGCTTGGAAAATTACGCCTCCGCTTCACCGATGATGCCACCGAGCAACGCTACCGGATCATGCATATCCGGCAATCGCTTCCCACCATCCGGGTTTCCCTTCTTGCAGGGCTTGGCCTTTATGCCCTTTTCGGCATTCTCGATCTGTTCATCGTTCCGGACAAGCTGGTGGAATTCTGGATCATCCGTTACGGGGTTGTCTGCCCAATTCTATTGGCGCTTTGTCTTATCACGGGGACAAAGCTGTTCCTGCGCATGTCGCAATTTATCCTGGCCGTTGGCATGCTTACCCCGGGGCTTGGCATCCTTGTCATGGTGGCCATTGCGGATGCGCCGGGCAGTCACCTCTATTACGCAGGCCTTCTTCTCGTCATCATTTACTGTTCGAGCCTGAGCATTCTTCGCTATGTGTATGCGGCGGTCATTTCCGTGACGTTGGTGGGGCTTTATCAATATGTTGCGCTGTTTGTAAATGTGATTCCAAGCGACGTGTTCATCAACAACAATGTTTTTCTAGTCGTATCAGCCGCCGTTGGTGTTTTCACGAGCTACACGCAGGAACTCTACATCCGCCAGAATTTCATCAAGACGCAGCTTCTTTTGGAGGAAAAAGGACGTTCCGACCAACTTCTTGAGGAGGCGCGCGCAAGCAGTGAGGCAAAAACGGAATTTCTTGCCGTTATGAGTCATGAATTGCGCACGCCCCTGAATGCGATTCTTGGTTTTTCTCAGATATTAAAACAGCAGATGTTTGGCCCCATCGGTTCGGAAAAATACAAGGGCTATGTCGAAGATATCCACAGCAGTGGCGCGCATCTGTTGAGCTTAATCACGGATATTCTGGATCTTTCGAAGGCGGAAGCCGGTCGGCTTGTCCTTCGGGAAGAGGTCATCAATCTTACGGAGGTGATTGACGGCTGCATGCGTATGTTCCGCGAGCGGGCAGCGGAAAGCGGCATTCGGCTTCGCTTCGATATGCCAAAAACGGCGGTGCAATTGCATGCGGACCCCAGATTGCTTCGGCAGACCTTCATCAACCTTCTTTCAAACGCGGTAAAGTTTACGCAGAAAGGTGGCGCGATTCTTGTCTCGATCGCGCAAATGGCGGATGGCAGCGTTTGCGTGCGTATTGAGGATACCGGCATCGGCATTGCAAAAGGGGATATCGAAAAGATATTCAAGCCGTTCGTTCAGGTGGAAGCCGCCTATTCCCGTGGCTATGAAGGCACGGGCCTTGGACTGCCGCTGGCCAAGAAAATCATGGGGCTTCATGACGGCCGCCTTGATATTGAAAGTGAAATCGGGGTCGGTACGGTTATCCGCGCCAGCTTTCCGGCAAAACGTGTGTTCGGCGGGGCTTCAAGTCCTCGCCATTCCGACGGCGCCGCCTGAGGATCACGCGTTCGGCTTGCGGATGTAGAGTATCTGCACGCAATCCGACGCGTCGGCCTTGACGGTTGTCGTGCTTGTGGGAAGGTCTCGCGCCAGATCGAAGGTTTCAGCTTCGGTCCGGTAAACGAGGCTCCAGTCACAAAGAAATTCGGTCGGCCACAGCAAACTGGCGGGACTTTTCTTGACGTTGCCGACGACCAGGCAGCCGCCGGGTGCCAATTGCTGGTAGAGGCCGTTGATCAGGGAGCGCGCCATGCGCTGGCTGAGGTAATCGACAAGGCCGACCATGTAGATCAGGTCTTGGGCCGGGATTTTGTCCAAGAGCTGATTGCCTTTCAGGAGCTGTCCGAAGGACGCATGTAGGCAGTTCACGCTTGCCTGACCGGAAAGGCGAAGCGTTTCCGGGTAGATGCGCTCATAAGCCTGGCTTAGGGCCTGGTGATCCTGGTCGATCAGCGTGATGTGAACAGGGTGGGGAAGAAAGCCGCGGCGTAGAAAATTGATGACTTCTTGCGCTGGCCCGCAGGCGAGATTGGTTATGTGCACGGGGCCGTTTTTGTTGGCGACGATT
>CAYTAE010000223.1:0-2578 GCA_964435655.1 uncultured Rhodospirillaceae bacterium | reverse complement strand
GCGCCCTTGGCGATGACCTCGACAACCTTTTCCATGTCCAGGCCGGCGCATTGGCCAAAATTCAGGCCTTCGGCCAGGGCTTCGATCAGGCCTGCGGCACAAATCTGGTTCACCATCTTCGTCAATTGGCCGCTGCCGGCATCGCCCATGTGCAACATTGTCTGGGCATAGGCTTTCAGGATTGGCTGGGCGTGGGCAAAGACATCCGGTTCGCCACCCACCATCACCGTTAAGGTGCCTGCCTGGGCACCCGCTTCGCCACCGGAAACGGGGGCATCGAGAAAGAAAAACCCATGTTTTTTTGCCGCCCCCGCAAGTTCGCGCGCGATTTCCGCCGAGGCCGTCGTGTGGTCGATCAATGTTGCCCCTTGCCCCATGCCGGAAAAGGCGCCGTCCTTTCCAAGAATGGCGTCGCGTAAATCGCCATCTTCGCCGACACAGACGCAGACGAAATCTGCGTTCTTGACGGCTTCGCGCGGTGTCTCTGCGCATTTTCCCTTATGGGCTTCTGTCCAGGCTTTGGCCTTTGCAAATGTGCGATTGGTTACCGTTACGGTGTGGCCGGCGCGGACCAGATGTCCGGCCATCGGAAATCCCATGACACCAAGGCCGATGAAAGCGATGCGCGCCATGGCGGGGGCCGCTAGACTTTTTGCCAGTGACAGGCCAGGCGCAGATCTTCGGTCGTGTTCACAACCGTTGCGATACAGGCGTCCGCCCGTTTTTCGGGGATCCAGACGGCGAATCGAATAAGGTATTGATCGCCTTCCGTGCGGGGAACTTTTTCGGCATTCATGCCGATGATGTTTGCTTCATATTGGACAAAAACTTCGGAAAGTCTGGCAATCAGGCCCGGGCTGTCCCCGCCGGTAATGCGCAGGTAATGGGTGAGTTGACCGGAAGGCCCGTGCACGGCAGGGCGTTTGAAGTTTGTAACGGTCACCTTGCCGTCGCCAATTTCCGGCAAGGCCTTTAAATCCCCTTCAACCGTTTCCGCCGTAAGCGTGTCTGGAATTTCGACAAGAGTTGTCAGTTCGGCAGCACTGCCAAGAACGGCAAAAGTTGTGTCGCCAAGATTGGCGCCAAGTTCGAAAAGGCGGCTGGTGACGGCGGAAACCAAGCCGGTACGGTCCGTGCAGAGAATGGAAATGAGGATGGTTTTCATGAATTGAGACAGTTTTTGAAGAAAGGGATTCCATCATGAGCGAAAAACCCCGCCATGGAAAGGGAATGGCAATTTCTCAGGCTGTGGATTTAGTCTTCGGGAAGGGGTGGGAAAATATGATGGCCGTCCGCGTCCAGGGGCAAATCATGCGTTTCGGTTACCGCCATTGTTGGCAGGGCCTCGTAGAGATGCGGAAAAAGTCGCCCGCTGCGTGAAACTTCCCAGCGCAGCGCCCCGGCAGCCTTTCCCAAACGCGCTGTGGCAATGGTTAAAAGCACAAGACCCTTTTTGCCGCCGTGATGGGTTTCCGTGCTTTCGATAATTTGTGTGCGATCGGAAAAATGGATAAAGCCGTCCCGCCGGTCATCTGCAGAGCCGCGATAGAAACCTTCGGATTTGGCTTCGTCCCAGGCGGTGCGTGCGCAAACGTGAAAGATGGTGTTTTGCGTCATCCTGCTGCCTTCAAACACCCTTGAGGTTTCGGCCGAGGCCGTCGAACAGATCCAGCATGTGTTTGTGCCAATCGTCAATGGGATCGCCCTGGGTCAGCAGTGGCAAGGAGCTTACGCCGCGCGCCCACTGAAAGGCGCCAAAGACGCTGTAATCCGCATAAGCGGGATTCGCCCCACATAAGAAGGTTTCCTTTTTCAGGGTGTGGCGAAGGACGTCCAGTGTTTTGCTGAAATTCTTGAGGCGCGCATCCCGTTTGGCATGGGTTGCTTCCAGGGTTTCACCCATTCTTTTTTCACGCGTCTCACGAAAATAGTCGCGATCTTTCGGCAGGACATGGTCAAAGATATCTTTGACGACCATGGGAAAAATTTCAGCGTGCAGGACACGATCCACCCAATTGTTGATGAAAAGCGCTTCGCCACGCGCCGTTGCATTTCCGAAAAGGGACGGGCGGTCCGGGTAGGTTTCTTCGAGATAACAGGCAATGGCCCAGGAATCGAAAATTGTTTGGCCATTGTCTGCCAGGACCGGAACCCGTTCCTGGCCACTGAACGCAATTTTTTCTTTTTCGGTGAAGGCGACAGGAACAATTTCGTCCAGTTCCAGCCCTTTGTGGGCAAGTGCCATTCGCGTGCGCCAGCAGAAGGGGCTGAAACGCAGGTCGTCGGCACCTAGCAATTCATAAAGTACGCGCGGCATCGTTACGCTTCCCCTCAAAGCTGATGAAGGCAGAGCATAGCGCCGTCATGGGCGGGCGAGCAATCCGTTTGGAGGTCCCGCGCGGGATGCATTTCCGGCGGTCGTTTTGCCAGCGCCTATTTCGACAGCCGCAATTCGGAAAGATGGTTGGCAATTTCCTGAAATACCTGCTGCAGGGCAGCCGCATCCGGTGCGTAGTGATAGTAGGGGGAGTGCGGTTCGGTCGCGACATTCTCCATCAAGGTCTGCAATGCGCCGCCG
>CAYTAE010000222.1:0-2599 GCA_964435655.1 uncultured Rhodospirillaceae bacterium | reverse complement strand
TGCGAAAGGCCGCCCCTTCCTTGTGCATGTCGAGGAAAATTTCGCCAAGGGTGCCATCTTCGTATTCGCCGGTTCTGAGATAAACCTTATGACCGCCGACCAGTGCTTTTTGCGTATATCCCTTGCGCCGATCGGGAAGACGGTCGCGTTTTGATCGAGACGTGACAAATTGTTCCGCCAACATGGCCGCTTGTTTTTGTGCGGGCGCGGTAACGATGTCTTCGACCCAGTTTTCCGCGTTCTCGCCGTCTTCCTCGTCGAGGTTTTCGAAGGTGGCAGCGTTCAAGGGCTGGGAAAGTTTCGAGCCGTCGCGATAAAGCGCGTTTGCCTTGACGCCCAGCTGCCAGGACAGGGAATAGGCATCCTTGCAGTCTTCGACGCTTGCCTGGTTCGGCATGTTGATCGTTTTCGAAATTGCGCCTGAAATAAACGGCTGGGATGCGGCCATCATTCGAATATGGCTTTCGACGGACAAGCATCGTTTGCCGATACGCCCGCATGGGGATGCGCAATCGAAAACGTCGAGATGGGTTTCCTTTAGATGTGGGGCACCTTCCAACGTCATGGCACCACAGCAATAGACATTGGCGGCTTCGATTTCTTCGCGGCTAAAACCCATGGCTGGAAGCAGGTCGAAGGACGGATCGTTTAACTGTTTTTCGCTGAAACCAAGGGCGTTCCGGCAGAAGACTTCACCAAGCGTCCATTTGTTGAAGGCAAATTTGATATCAAAAGCGCTGGTCAGCGTTTTTTCAAGATTGGCCAGGATGCCTTCCGTAAAGCCTTTGGCGCGCAGAGTCTCAAAATTGATCCCCGGCGCGTCCTGGAGCGTTCCGTGGCCGGTGGCGTAGCGTACAATCTCGTCGATTGCGTCGTCGTCATAGCCAAGAGTCCGGAGCGCCACTGGGACCGTGCGGTTGATAATCTTGAAATAACCGCCGCCGGCGAGCTTCTTGAACTTGACGATGGCAAAATCCGGCTCGATCCCGGTCGTATCGCAATCCATGACGAGGCCAATTGTCCCTGTCGGTGCCACGACACTGACCTGGGCATTGCGGTAGCCATATTGTTTGCCGACTTCAAGGGCGCGGTCCCATGTTGCGCGCGCTGCTTCGACCAACGCCGCTTCGGGGCAGTCTTCTGTTTTCAGAGGGACGGGTGTGATGCTGAGCGCTTCATAGCCCTCGGCTTCACCATAGGCCGCTCGGCGATGGTTGCGGATGACCCGAAGCATTTCCTCTGAGTTTTTAGAGAACTGGGGAAAGGCACCAAGCTTGGAGGCCATTTCCGCAGAGGTGGCATAGGCTTCGCCGGTCAGGATCGCGCTGATGGCCGCGCAAAGCGCCCGGCCTCGCTCGCTTGCATAGGAAATGCCGTTGGCCATGAGAAGGCCACCGAGATTTGCGTAACCAAGACCAAGGGTGCGGTATTCATAGGAAAGCTGCGCGATTTCCTTGGAAGGAAATTGTGCCATGAGGACGGATATCTCAAGGGCGATTGTCCACAGCCGCACGGCGTGGGCAAAAGAATCGGTGTCGAAACCGCCTTCTTCCATACGGAAGGCGAGAAGGTTGATGGACGCCAGGTTGCATGCCGTGTTGTCCAGGAACATGTATTCCGAACACGGGTTGGAGGCGTTAATCCGGCCGCCGCTTGGACAGGTATGCCATTCATTGATTGTCGTATCGAATTGCACGCCTGGATCGGCGCAGGACCACGCGGCGCTGGCGATTTGCTCCCAAAGGTCGCGGGCGCGAAGCGTTTTGTGGTGCTTGCCATCTGTTCGTCGGGTGAGGTGCCATTCACCATCAGCAAGCACCTGTTCCATAAAGGCATTCGTGAGACGCACGGAATTGTTCGAATTTTGCCCCGACACGGTGGCATAGGCATCGGATTGCCAGTCCGTGTCATAGGTCTCGAAGCGGATTTCCGAATAGCCCTGTTTGGCGAATTGGATGACGCGCTGGATATAATTATCCGGGATTAGAGCCTTGCGGGCATCTCGAATGGCTCCGCGCAAGCGTTTGTTCTCTTTTGGGTCGAAGCAGGCATCGTCGGTGTCTGGCGCGTCCGGGTCCATTTGGCAGGCGCGGATGACCGCGTTCAGGTTCTGGTTGCAAAGCTTTGACCCGGCGACAAGTGCCGCGACTTTCTGCTCTTCCTTTACCTTCCAGTTGATGTAGGCCTCGATATCGGGGTGATCGATGTCAACCGTCACCATCTTGGCGGCCCGGCGGGTTGTGCCGCCGGATTTGATGGCGCCGGCCGCCCGGTCGCCGATCTTGAGGAAACTCATCAGGCCAGAGGAATTTCCGCCTCCGGAAAGAGATTCCGTCTCGCCGCGTAGTTTCGAGAAATTGCTGCCCGTGCCGGAACCGTATTTGAACAGCCGGGCTTCACGGACCCAGAGATCCATGATGCCGCCTTCATTTACGAGGTCATCTTCGACGCCTTGAATGAAGCAGGCATGGGGCTGGGGATGCTCATATGCCGAGGCCGAGGCGGTCAGCTCACCCTTTTCAAAATCGACGTAGTAGTGGCCTTGGGCCGGGCCGTCGATGCCATAGGCCCAGTGCAGGCCGGTGTTGAACCATTGCGG
>CAYTAE010000221.1:0-2623 GCA_964435655.1 uncultured Rhodospirillaceae bacterium | reverse complement strand
GACATTAATTTCGTCGAGCTTCGCCAGGGGTTTTTGCAATATTTGCCGATTGGCGGCTTGATCGGTCTCGTGCTGTTGGCGGAACTTGTGCTGGTTGGCGGAAGCTGGATACTTGGCCCGGAAATGAGTGGCGCCATGGCAAGGCCACAGATTTCCGTGCGAACGAATACGGAAGCCATTGGCGACATTCTCTACACGCATTACCTCTATCTTTTTCAAGCGGCGGGCATCGTCCTTCTAGTGGCAATGATTGGCGCAATCGTACTTGTGCTTCGCACCCGGACGGGCGTTCGCAAACAGCGCCCTGGTGATCAGGCGGCGCGTACGCGGGAAGAGGCGGTCGCCATTCGCAAGGTTTCCTCTGGAGGTGGCATCTGATGCTGACAATTGGTATTGGGCATTATCTGACGGTTGCCGCAATCCTGTTTACGCTTGGGATTGTCGGCATCTTTTTGAACCGCAAGAACGTCATTGTCATTTTGATGTCGATCGAGCTGATGCTGTTGGCGGTCAACATCAACCTGGTTTCATTTTCTGCCCATCTTCAGGACATGGTGGGTCAAATTTTCACGATGTTCGTGCTGACAGTGGCAGCGGCGGAAGCCGCAGTGGGGCTGGCCATCATTATCGTTTATTTCCGCAACCACGGATCGATTGCGGTTGAAGACATTAATTTGATGAAGGGCTAGACGAAGCATGTATTCGGCCGCCATCTTTCTTCCGCTTTTAAGCGCTCTCATCGTCGGTTTCTTTGGCCGCTGGCTTGGTGACCGTGGCAGCCAGCTTGTCTCCTGCGGGATGATGGTGCTGGCGGCGATGCTTGCGGTGCCGATCTTTAATGACGTTGCCTTGCAGGGACACAGCCAGGTTATCCATGTGCTTTCCTGGATCGAATCGGGCGCGCTTGATATCTCCTGGGCCCTGAAATTCGATACGCTGACGGCCGTGATGGTTCTGGTCGTCACCGTCGTTTCGGCAATCGTGCATCTCTATTCAATCGGCTACATGCATGGCGATAATGCCGTGCCTCGCTTTATGGCGTATTTAAGCCTGTTCACCTTCTTTATGTTGATGTTGGTAACAGCGAACGACCTTGTTCAGCTTTATTTCGGCTGGGAAGGCGTTGGGCTGGCTTCCTACCTTCTGATTGGGTTCTGGTACGATAGGCCGGCGGCGAACGCGGCTGCGATCAAGGCCTTTCTGGTAAATCGGGTGGGAGATTTTGGTTTCGGGCTTGGAATTTTTGGAATCTTCTTCCTGTTCGATACGGTGCAGTTCGATGTCATCTTTGCCGGTGCGCCGGAAAAGGCTGGTACGACACTCCATTTCCTTGGGCTTGATTTTGACGCGTTGACGGCGCTTTGCCTGTTGCTGTTCGTCGGTGCCATGGGCAAATCCGCCCAGTTGGGACTTCATACCTGGTTGCCGGATGCGATGGAGGGGCCAACGCCCGTTTCGGCACTTATTCATGCGGCAACAATGGTAACGGCAGGCGTCTTCATGGTGGCGCGGCTCTCGCCGATTTTCGAATATGCGCCGGTGGCCCTGAATGTCGTGGCCATTGTCGGTGCGTCTACGGCCTTTTTCGCGGCGACCGTTGGTCTTGTTCAAAACGATATCAAACGTGTGATTGCCTATTCGACATGTAGCCAGCTTGGCTACATGTTTTTTGCTGCAGGTGTTTCGGCTTATGCGGCCTCGATCTTTCATCTGATGACCCACGCCTTTTTCAAAGCGCTTCTGTTCCTCGCCGCTGGTTCCGTCATTCACGCGTTTTCGGGCGAACAGGATATGCGCAAGATGGGGGGTGTCTGGAAAAAGATCCCTTTGACCTATGCGTTGATGTGGATCGGCAGCCTTGCGCTTGCCGGGGTTCCCTTTTTCGCGGGTTATTATTCGAAAGATATGATTCTTGAATCCGCTTACGCAGCCCACACGCCCTTCGGGCAGTATGCCTTCTGGATGGGGGTGGCAGCGGCGCTGATGACGGCTTTCTATTCCTGGCGACTGATTTTGATGACGTTCCATGGCAAATCACGGGCGGACGCCGATGTGTTGGCCCATGTCCATGAATCGCCGAAAATCATGACCATGCCGCTGCTTGTGCTGGCAATGGGCGCGATTTTTGCCGGCTATGTCGGCTATGAATATTTTGTCGGCCATGGCATGGAGCTCTTCTGGCGTGATGCCATTCTGGTGTTGCCGGAACATTCGGCGATTGTTGATGCGCATCATGTGCCGGGCTGGGTAAAGCAACTGCCGATCTTCATGGGGATTATCGGGATTGCGCTGGCCTATCTCTTCTACATGCTGGCGCCAAAGCTTCCGGGTCTTTTGGCGGAACATACCGGGGGGCTTCATCGCTTCCTGCTGAACAAATGGTATTTCGACGAGCTTTACGACTGGCTGCTCGTAAAACCGGCAAAACGGCTTGGCCACAGCCTTTGGAAACAGGGGGACGGCGCATTGATCGATGGCGTTGGTCCGGACGGGGTGGTGGCGGCAACGCTTCACCTGGCGCGCCGTGCCGGCAAGCTTCAGTCTGGCTATGTCTACCATTATGCTTTTGCCATGCTGATCGGCGTGGCTGGGTTGATCACATGGTTCTTTATCGGGAAGGCAG
>CAYTAE010000220.1:0-2689 GCA_964435655.1 uncultured Rhodospirillaceae bacterium | reverse complement strand
GCTGATGGGCTGGATTCTTGTGAAAGACATCGATGCATTGGCCAAGCAACTCATCAGCCTTGACTGGCAGCAAATCTTCCAGGGTCTTTAAGGTGTCGATGCTGGTCTGGTTGACGTAATTGATTTCCATAGTTTCTGGGTCGCACATCATGACGTTGATCGGCATGTTGTCGACCATCTGGGTAAGACGCGCCGCATCCGCGTCCGCCTTTACCTTCTCGGTAATCACACTCCAAGACAGCATGGGGCCGATATAGCCACCGTCCTTGTCCATGATCGCCGTAACAAGAAGGTCCAGGGTCTCGTCACCGATCCCGATATGCGCCTGATGGGGCAGGTTCTTGGGATCGCCAAGCAGCTTGCGTTGATGCGAGGGGTCTTTATGGAAAATATCGATGCATTGGCCAAGCAACTCATCGGCCTTGACGGGCAGCAGATGCTCCAGGGTCTTCAGGGTGTCGATGCTGGTCTGGTTGATGTAATTGATTTTTAAATCGACCGGATCGCACATCATGACATTGATCGGCATGGTGTCGACCATCTGGCGGAAGCTAGCAAGCTGCTCGGCGAGATCTTCGTATGTTTGCTTGCTGTCCGTTGCGGCCGACGATTCTTGCTCATCTATCGGTGTTTCGACTTCCTCTACCACCGCTTCTTGCATGTTCGTCTTCATGGTGCCTATCCCTTTTGATTCGACCCTTTAAATTTCACGGACCTTTACGGTTCGGCTGTATCTCTTCCTGGCGCTATTCCAGCATTGAAAAACACGTAATGGTTGAATGATTTGACCACTATCTCGCGTTAATCCTTAATGTGCGATTAATTTAACGTGTATTTTTATAAACATACTATCGTATAAATTGTATATCTCTGTTTCGTGATCCGGGGTGGTGGCTACGGCGATGAATTGCCTGGGAAAGCGGCGCTAAGACTTGACAGCGTCGAGCCACACGAACATGAAGGTCTGGCTTTACGGAAAGAAGAAATAGGGAAAGAGAAAATGGCAGAAGGAAAAGCCATGCTTGCGGGCAAAGTTGCCTTGGTGACAGGGGCCGGTGGCGGCATCGGTCGGGAAATAGCTCTTCTCATGGGGGCATCTGGCGCGCGCGTTGTCGTAAACGATATCGGGGCCAGTTTGTCCGGCGAAGGTGCCAGTCTTTCTCCTGCCGAGGAAGTTGTGAAAACCATCCGTGCCAGTGGCGGCGAGGCAGTTCCCAATAGCGATAGCGTGGCGGAGACAGCGGGTGCCGAACGGATGGTGCAAGCGGCAATCGATGCCTTTGGGCGGATCGATTGCGTGGTCAACAATGCCGGAATTCTCAGGGACGGCATTTTTCATAAAATGACGGAAACGGATTGGCGGGCGGTCATCGATGTTCATTTGAACGGGGCCTTCCTGGTTTCCCGCGCGGCGGCGCCCCATTTTCGCAAGCAGGAAAGCGGCAGCTACGTCCACATGACCTCGACCTCGGGTCTTATCGGCAATTTTGGCCAGGCGAATTATTCGGCTGCGAAATTGGGGATTGCCGCGCTTTCAAAGTCCATTGCCCTTGATATGGAGCGCTATAACGTGCGTTCGAATTGCATTGCGCCCTTTGCCTGGAGTCGCATGATCAGTTCGATTCCAACCGATACGCCCGAGCAGAAGGCGCGGGTCGACAAGCTGAAGCAGATGACCCCGGAAAAGATTGCGCCTATGGCCGTCTTTCTGGCGGGCGATACGGCGAAGGAGGTGAGCGGTCAGATTTTTGCCGTTCGCAGGAATGAAATTTTTCTGATGAGCCAGCCGCGACCGCTTGCAAAGGTTCATCGTAAGGAAGGCTGGACGCCGGAGGGTATTGCCGACGAATTGCTGCCGGCATTTCGCGAATCTTTTTATCCGCTGGATCGTTCAGCGGATATTTTTCACTGGGACCCAATCTAGGAATGTCAATGCAACCCATTCGTAAAGTTGTTTTTCCAGTTGCCGGGCTTGGAACGCGATTTTTGCCGGCAACAAAAGCCGTACCGAAAGAAATGTTTCCGGTCGTTGACCGGCCACTGATCCAATATGCCCTTGAAGAAGCGCGTGCATCGGGGATCGAGGAATTTATTTTCGTGACGGCCCCGGGAAAAGAGGCGATTGAGGCGCATTTTCGCCCTGACCCGGAGTTAAATCACGCGCTGGAGACTCAAGGAAAATCCGACGCCCGTGATGCGGTGACGGGCTATCTTCCAGATTCAGGCCGGGTTCATTTTACCTTGCAGACGGAACCCATGGGACTTGGCCATGCGGTCTGGTGCGCGCGTGATCTGGTGGGGAACGAGCCATTTGCGGTTGTTCTTGCGGACGATCTTGTTCAGTCGCAGACGCCATGTCTGAAACAGTTGATGGATGTGTACGAAGAGAAGGGGGGCAACGTTGTTGCCGTCATGGATGTCCCGCGTGAGGAAACACGAAATTATGGCATCTTGAAGGTGGGTGAGGATAATGGCCACCTTGCGGAAGTTCAGGGTCTGGTTGAAAAGCCCGACCCGGCGCAAGCGCCCTCGACTCTTTCCATCATCGGGCGTTACGTTTTGCAGCCAGAAATTTTTGACCTTCTGGCGGAACAGCGCCGTGGTGCTGGGAAGGAAATTCAACTGACAGATGCCATGGCGCGGATGATCGGGCAGACGCCTTTTCATGGCCTTCGTTTTAAAGGGCATC
>CAYTAE010000219.1:0-2694 GCA_964435655.1 uncultured Rhodospirillaceae bacterium | reverse complement strand
GCGACCAGCGGCGGTGCCATGGACGCGTCGAATTTGTTGAAGCCGGCGCTGTCCAGCAGTAATTTCCGCTGCATTGGCTCGACGACCTATCGGGAATACCGGAATTACTTTGAGAAAGACCGGGCGCTCGTTCGCCGTTTCCAGAAAATCGATATTAACGAGCCGTCGGCAGAAGACACAATCAAGATTCTTCGCGGCCTGAAGCCCTATTATGAAGAACATCACCAGATCCGCTATACGGCGGAGGCTCTTCGCGCGGCTGTTGAGCTTTCATCGCGCCATATTTCGGATCGGCACCTGCCGGACAAGGCAATTGACGTGATTGACGAGGCCGGTGCATCGCAGATGCTTTTGCCCGCAAACAAGCGACGCAAGAAGATCACCGTGAAAGATATCGAAAAAATCGTTGCTGTGATGGCGCGCATTCCGGCGAAATCTGTCACGAAGAATGACAAAGAATCTCTGCGCAACCTCGCGCGCGATCTTAAGACGATGGTCTACGGCCAGGACAAGGCGATTGCCGTTTTGGCAAGCTCGGTCAAGTTGGCGCGTTCCGGTTTGCGCGAGTTGGAAAAACCGATTGGGTGTTATCTCTTCTCTGGCCCGACGGGCGTCGGCAAGACGGAAGTGGCGCGCCAGTTGGCCTTGACCCTTGGTATTGAGCTGGTCCGTTTTGACATGTCGGAATATATGGAGCGTCATACGGTCTCGCGCCTGCTTGGGGCACCGCCGGGTTATGTCGGTTTTGATCAGGGGGGGTTGTTGACAGATGCTATCGACCGCCAGCCCCACGCCGTGTTGCTGCTGGACGAAATTGAAAAAGCACATCCCGATCTTTTTAACCTTCTGCTGCAGGTCATGGATCATGGCAAGCTTACGGACCACAACGGCAAGGTGATCGATTTCCGAAATGTGATTTTGATCATGACGACGAATGCAGGTGCCTCGGAAATGGAGAAAAACGCGGTCGGTTTTGAAAGAGTGAAGCGGGAAGGCGAGGATCAAGAAGCGATCAAGCGCCTGTTTACGCCAGAATTCCGCAATCGCCTGGATGCAACAATTGGCTTTGCCAGCCTTGCACCTGAGATCATGGCGAAAGTTGTCGACAAATTTATCATCCAGTTGGAAGTGCAGCTTGCGGATCGTGGCGTTACGATTGCGCTGACGGAAGCGGCGCGTGCTTGGCTGGCGAAAAAGGGTTATGACGAACAATATGGCGCCCGGCCGCTTGCTCGTGTCATTCAGGAGAAGGTCAAAAAAGCGCTCTCGGAGGAGCTTCTCTTTGGACGCCTTGAAAAGGGCGGCCATGTGCGGATCGATGTTCAGGACGAAAAGCTCGCCTTCACCTACCCGGAAGGCAAGGACGCAGCAAAAGAGGCTCGCAAGGTCGATTCTGAACTCGTCGATTAAGGCGACATATCGTCAACAGGCAGGGCAGCTAGACCATCAGGCGATTTCAAAGATGGCCTCGATTTCAATAGGTGAATTTTTTGGCAGCGCATTGACCCCGACGACGAAGCGGGCGTGTTGTCCAATGTCTTTTCCAAAGGTTTGGGTGAGCACATCCGAGGCGTGGTCCATGACGGGGGAAAGCTCGGTATAGCCTGGGGCCACGTTTAGAAAACTGCCAAGGCGTACGCACCGTTTTACGCGGGTCAGATCGCCCCCGCATGCAGCCTTTATTTGTGCAATGACGTTAAGAATGGCCACCCGCGCGGCTTGGCGCGCCTCGACCAGGCCAAGGTCTTCACCAATTTTCCCCTCGAACTGCATTACGCCTTCCCAGATTGCGATTTGCCCGGAAATGAAGACAAGCTTGTCTGCTTCGACAAAAGCTACGTAATGGGCGAGGGGTGCTGCCGTGTCTGGCAGTTTGATGCGTAGCGCATCCAACCGCTCGTCCGGTGTTTCTGGGACCCTGGTCATATCCTGCTCCTTTACATTGGGCCGCAGAATAGACGGTTCCAAAAAGCCGGTCTAGAAAAACGCTGGAAAAAAAGGAGGGGTGCGTAACGCTGCACCCCTCAAGTCTTCAGGGAGGAAGACGAATTCGTAAATTAGCTCAACTGCATCCGCTTGTTGCCCCGCAGGTGTTGCATTTGAGGCAAGTTCCGTTGCGGACCAGCGTGAAATTTCCACATTCCGTGCAAGCATCGCCTTCATAGCCCTGGAGCCGGGCTTCGACGAAGGCAGTGGTTTCTACCGCGACGGCCGTTTGCGTCGTGGTTAGCGTCGCTGTGGCGTCAGCAGCGGGCGTGGCGCTGGTCATTGTCGCCGCCTGCACCGGGGCTGCCTCGCCGCCACCATGGTCGCTGCGTCCGCCTTTCAGGACATATAGGTTTTTGCGCACATAGCCACGGCTTGTGACCCGGGCGACGGCAGGGGGGACTTCTTTGTCTGATGTCAGGCTGCCCTCGTCATTGCCAACGCCGAGGCTGTCCGGTAGCAGGTCCTCCGGGCTTGCATGGGCGAGGTCATTGCGGCTGAGATAAGAGACGGCGAGCTCGCGGAACACGTAATCCAGAATCGAGGTTGCCATTTTAATGACTTCATTGCCTTCGACCGGGCCGGACGGATCGAACCGCGTAAAGGTAAAGGCTTCGACATATTCTTCCAGTGGCACGCCATATTGCAGGCCGATTGAGATGGCGATTGCAAAATTGTTCATCAGGCTGCGAAAGGCCGCCCCTTCCT
>CAYTAE010000218.1:0-2715 GCA_964435655.1 uncultured Rhodospirillaceae bacterium | reverse complement strand
CGGCCGTTTCTTCGCGCAACGTCGCGATAACGGAAAGGGTGATCGGCAGCATCATTGCGGTCGTCGCTGTGTTGCTGATCCACATGCTTAAAGCAGCGGTCGTTGCCATGAAGCCGCCAATCAAATAGGCGGGGCGCGTACCGACAAGGTTAAGAATGGAAAGTGCGATTCGTCGGTGCAGATTCCATCGTTCCATTGCCAGGGCGATGATGAAGCCGCCAAGAAGCAGGAAGAGAACCGGGTGCGCGTAGGGGGCCGTTGTTTCCGCGATGGAGGCGATCCCGAACAACGGGAACAGGCAAATGGGCACAAGGGCCGTGGCGGAAAGAGGTAGGGCTTCCGTTACCCACCAAATGGCCATCAACAGGGCAATGGCGACAACGCGCCACGCGTCGGGTGAAAGGGCGTCGGGCGATGGCAGGGCCAGCAGGCTTACAAAGGTGATGCTGCCAAAGGCCAGCCCGATAAGGCGTCGTCGCGAGGGAGGGTCCGAAGCGTCTGTGTTCATCTTGTGTGCTGCGTGTGATAGGAGAGGAATAGAAAAAGACCAGTGCTTCGTTGTAAAGAAGCGGCATTCGCTATCATAGGAAATGTCGCAGGAAAAATGGATTTTCTGCACTCCAAGTCATGCGTAATCTTAAAAAATATTCGTTAATCCATTGAAATAAATAAGATTTTAAAATCTATAGGGGGCATTCTCTTGCGGCGTTTTTTTAAAGAGGCCGGCATTGCCAAAAGCGAGTCCGGCTTTGCCGTCACCCTGGACGGGAAGGTGGTTCGCACGTCTGCCGGCACGGCCCTGACACTTTCCTCACAGGCGCTGGCTGAGGCGATTGCCCAGGAATGGCAGGTCCAGGGAGAGAAAATCGATCTGCATGGAATGCCGCTTATGCGGCTTGCGGTGGCGGCGTTGGATTACGTCGCATCGGACCGCGATGCGGTTGTGGCGTCGATGCTGGAATATGCGAAGACGGACCTTCTTTGCTATCGCATTGTGGAGCCCGCCGATCTGGCCAAACGCCAGGCCGAGGCGTGGCAGCCCCTTGTGGACTGGGCGGCAAGCCGTTTTGATGCGCCCCTTGCCGTCACTGTGGAACTTGCCGCAACGCCCCAGCCGACGGCCTCCCTTGCAGCGCTTGAGGCGGCGATTTCCAATCTAGACGACTTCCGGTTAACGGGGTTGCGTGGTTGCACGGGCATATGCCGTTCCTTGATTCTTGGCCTGGCGTTGACCGAGGGCAGGATCGACGCCGAGGCGGCGTGGAAGCTTTCCCAGCTTGATGAGGATTTCCAGATCGAAAGATGGGGCGAGGATGAAGAAGCAAAGGAACAGCGGGCGGCCTTGCGCGCGAGTTTGGATGCGGTGGAACGCTTCCTTTCGCTGGTTGGATAGCAAGCGGGCAACCCATTCCAAAACTTTGGCTTTTGTGCATGGCTAGGCGGTTGACGGGTCGTCGTACGTCGGGTATTTTTTTCACAAGACCTTCAAATTATTCAACAATCGGGGATGCCACCCCGGCAAAGCCGGAATTGGGGTTTTGCGTGCATGCAGGCAGGAACGCTAGTCTATGAAGGATATCCTCGAAGAGCTTGAACGCAAACGTGTTGCGGCGCGTGCCGGTGGCGGTGAAAAGCGGGTCGCGGCCCAGCATAAGAAAGGAAAGCTGACCGCGCGTGAGCGTATTGAGCTTCTTCTCGATGCGAATTCCTTTGAAGAATACGACATGTTTGTCGAGCATCGTTGCAACGATTTCGGCATGGATGAGCAGAAAGTGCCCGGTGATGGCGTTGTCACCGGTCATGGCACCATCAATGGCCGGTTGGTTTTCGTTTTCAGCCAGGATTTCACTGTTTTTGGTGGTTCTCTCAGCGAAACCCATGCTGAAAAAATATGTAAAGTCATGGACCAGGCCACCAAGGTGGGCGCGCCGGTCATTGGTTTGAACGATTCGGGTGGGGCACGCATTCAGGAAGGTGTCTCTTCCCTTGCCGCTTATGGCGAGGTTTTTCAGCGAAACGTCAACGCTTCGGGCGTTGTTCCGCAAATCTCACTCATTATGGGACCTTGCGCCGGGGGTGCTGTTTACTCGCCGGCGATGACGGATTTCATCTTCATGGTGAAGGATGCGTCTTACATGTTCGTCACCGGGCCGGATGTCGTCAAAACGGTAACCCATGAAGAAGTAACCCACGAAGAACTTGGTGGGGCGGTCACCCATACAACACGTTCGGGCGTTGCTGATCTGGCTTTCGAGAACGATGTTGAAGCCTTGCTGCAACTTCGTCGTTTTATGGATTTTCTTCCATCTTCGAACCGCGAAGCATCGCCGGTTTATCCCACATCAGATGTTTCGGACCGGATTGAGGAATCCCTGGACACGCTTGTGCCTGCCAATCCAAACAAACCCTATGACATGAAAGAGCTGATCCTGAAGGTTGCCGACGAAGGTGATTTTTTCGAGATACAGCCGGAACATGCCAAAAACATCTTGATCGGATTTGGGCGCATTGATGGGGAAACCGTTGGTTTTGTCGCCAATCAGCCGCTGGTTCTGGCCGGCTGTCTGGATATTGATTCTTCCAAAAAGGCTGCGCGCTTTGTTCGCTTCTGCGATTGTTTTGGTATCCCGATCGTGACCTTCGTGGACGTACCGGGCTTCCTGCCCGGAACCAGCCAAGAATATGGCGGCATTATCAAGCATGGCGCAAAATTGC